>JBILKT010000002.1:0-28963 GCA_044376545.1 Alphaproteobacteria bacterium | reverse complement strand
CCGTGTTGATGTGACCAAACACACAGCGGCGGACGTGGGTGATGAAGCGCTCCTCCTTAGCGACAAATGCCCGACGTGGGTTGCCAAAGATCGTGCGGCAGGGGCAGAGGCTGCTGCAAAAGGGGCAGATATTGTCATCATGGACGATGGGTTGCAAAACCCTCACATTGAAAAAGCCTTTAATATTATTGTTGTTGATGGCGAGTATGGATTTGGAAACACCAAAGTTATCCCCGCAGGCCCCATGCGCGAGACAGTGGAGAATGGTCTGAAAAAAGCAGACCTCGTTATCTTGCTCGGTAACGATGCCTATAATGTGGAAATGCTTATTCGCTTATGCTCTTCTGTGCCAATTATACGCGCAACATTAGCATTAGCTCCATTAGATAAAATCTTGCAAAAACAACAAATGGTCGCTTTTGCAGGTATTGGCAGGCCAGAAAAATTTTTTAATAACCTCAAAGCAGAGGGATGCAATGTTATTATGGAAATGCCATTCCCAGACCATCATGCCTTTACGGAAACGGATGTTACTAAGCTAACGCGCATCGCCAAATTGAAAGAGTGCAAACTGGTGACAACAACCAAAGATTATGTGCGCTTGACAGGAGATTTTAAACAAAAAGTCACGCCGTTGCCTGTAGCTATTGCATGGAGCAGTGTAACGGAATTAAGGGCTTTGCTGCGCACTAAAGATTTGCTGTGAACCACGCGCAACAATCCAATAATGCAATACCCGCGCGCTACCATATACTAAAATACCTGAATATACCACGTCACTGAGGAAGTGTGCGCCTTGTACAATTCGAATAAATCCAATCAGTCCCCCTATACTCATGGCAAGAAAAATCAAAAATCCACGCCGTTTTCTTGCTAAAAATGCGAGGGCGACCAACACAAACCCCACCGAGGCATCGCCTGAGGTGAAGGAGCAATTTTTAGGGCATTGATTGCTGGGGGTGAGTGGTGGAGAATATTTCTTCACGCCCCCGAATTGTTCGATTTGCACAGGACGCGCTCTACCCCAATTATTTTTGAAGGCTTCATTAACCAATAGCCCCGGTCCTATGGCAACACACAGAATGATATAGAGTGCGATGCGAGACGTGAGCGAAAACACGTTTTTTTGTGCAAGTCGATTATAAACAGTGATGAATAAAGGTATTAACACAAGAAGCAGCGCAACGTATTCAGTGATCTTATTTATTGCACGTAGAACAGGCTTCTCCCGCAGGGGAAACGCAGCTGTTGCAAGATCAAAAAAGTTGTTTGTAATAACAAGATCTGTTGCGGGATATACGATAAAAAATAGACTTATTGTCACAATAGACGCAAGAAATAGCAATAAAGAAATGCCATATTGATTTGACAAGCACATGTTTTTCAGAGAAATGTTGACGTAGTTCATAAAATGCAAGATTAAGATTTTGTTAGTTTTTTTGTGCGTACACTGTGTGCGTATTTCCTGCCCGTAAATATCTTTGGTTGTTTCTAAGAGCTTGCCTAGGAAATAACGCGTGAAGAAAATTTGAGGTTTTTAGAAGTCCCCCCAGACAAAATCTTAAACACTAGAAAGACACAATGTATAGCGGTTTATGACAGGAACTCTGCCTTTGATTAATATTCAAGATGTCCTTGGTCTTCGCAGTGACCCTTCTGAGCAAGGACGGATGGCTATTATCAAAAAAGTCACTTCCCATTATAGCAGAAGTACTAGTCTAACAGACGTAGAGCGAGAACTTGCAGAAGAAATTATAAAAATCGCTGCGCATGATGTAGCGAGTGTTGTTAAGGAAACACTGATCGAACAGCTGCGTGAGTGCAAAGATATACCAGCGACTCTTGTTAGTGAGCTTCTTAATAACGTAGATATCAAAAATATTGTCGCCCCTTTCTTGCAAAGTTATCAAGGATTTAGCGATGATGATTTACTAGACATTATTGCAACTCACTGCCCGCAACGACAAAAAGCGATTGCGAATCGGCAATCAGTATCTGAACGCCTTAGCGATAAGCTCATCGAGGACGGTATCCGCACTGTTATCAACGCACTCACGGCAAATCAAGGGGCGATCATTTCTGCCCGTGGCTATTATCAGATTTATGAAAAGTTCAAAAATGATGTTGATATCAAACGGAATCTTTGTTTTCGCGCCAGTTTACCAATAGCACTGGCCGAGCGCCTTGTCACCGAGGTGTCAATGGCATTGCGCGAACAGTTATTACTGCGGTATAAAATATCCCCCACTATTGCAAAAAAAGCAACGCTATACACGCAAGAAAAAGTCACACTTTTTCTCGCCCATCCCAGCACACCCATTACGAATCTACAAAAACTGATGCGGCATCTGCAAGATAGCAAACGTCTAACGGATGCCCTTCTTATGCGGGCTATTTGTATGGGGGATATTCGCTTCTTTAATTACGCTGTAGCGGAGCGTGCCAATATTCCCGTAAGTGTGATACAAAAGATCCATATGGAGAATAACGAAAAAGACATGCGGTTTTTGCTTGTTAAAGCGGCAATAAGTTCTGCGTTACATGCCCCTATCATGATAGGGATACAGGTTTATCGAGAGGCTTCTCAAGAAATTGATATGGGAGATATTGAAGCTTTTTCCCGTCGAGTGATTGAGCGATTTCTGACGCAATTTCCCGCCGTTGGCTCGAAATCGATTGACGATTTGCTCGATAAATTGCATGGATGCAGTAGAAATTCAGCATATTTGATGTAACAGTATTAGATAACTCCTGACTACAAAAAACTTGACATTTTGTGTTTTTTATCTCATATTTACGCAATGGCATTAGATATTGAACAAAAATCGTTAGACAACGTGCTGCTGTTTGCAGACTTAACTCCCGCACAACGCCTTGTGATTGCCGAGAAGTGTACGTGGCAACGCCATCAAAGCCAAGGGATTATTCTTGATCCTGAGACGGAAGATACAGCCGTGTATTTTATCACGCGTGGCAGTATTCGCGTTGTCAATTATGGGCTGAATGGGAAAGAGATTAGCTTTGCCGAGATTGGCGAAGGGCAATGCTTTGGCGAATTATCGGCAATTGATAACAAACCCCGTTCAGCAGGGGTTATTGCTCTAGAGCCTACCTTGGTTGCCAGCATGAAGGCGGAAATATTTTTAGAGGTTGTTAAGACGCACCCTGAAGTTGCGATAGCGTTATTGAAAAAACTCACTGCGTTGGTTCGCGACATATCGGGGCGAGTGATGCAGCTGAGCACTCAAAACGCGTATGCAAGGGTCTATGCAGAGGTGCTACGTCTCACACAAATCAAAATTTCAACGTTGCCAAAATTGCCCACGTTGCCGCGCCTTGTGTTATCCCCTGCGCCTGTTCATACCGATGTAGCTGCTCGTGTCAGCACCACACGCGAAACAGTTGCCCGTGCGTTTGGTGTTATGACCAAGCAGAAAATTGTGAAGCGCGTGAAGGGTGGTATTGAGATTCTTGATTTTCCTGCGTTAGAGGAACTTGTTGAGGAATCGCGCCGCGAAGCGTAATCATTCGTGATGGATATTGTTACAACGTATACTGCCGTACCATGCAACAGAACGCGTGTCGTTGTTGCCTTAGGGAATTTTGATGGCGTGCATTGCGGGCATCAGCATGTTATTGAGCGAGCGATTGCCAAAGCCCAAAAACGAGGTGTACCTGCTGGTGTACTCACGTTTAATCCGCACCCACGAGAAGTGCTTAATCCCGCTAAAACCCCGTTTCACTTGGCCGATCGCGAGACATGCCTGCAGCAATTTGCAAAACTAGGTGTAGATGTTACGTTCCTATTGCCATTCACGAAAGAGTTTTGCGCTATGCCTGCGGAAGAGTTTGTGCGGGAGGTGTTGATAGAAGGGTTGCAGGTCTCTGGCGTGGTGGTGGGCTATGATTTTTTGTTCGGACATCAGCGACAGGGCAACACTAAGATGCTCAAGCATCTAGGCGAACAATACGATTTTTCGGTAGAAATTGTGGATGCGGTTTATGCGGATGGCGAACATCTGTATTCGTCGTCTGCCATTCGTCACGCCTTGCGCGAGGGTGATGTGACGGCGGCAGCAAAAGGACTCGGGCGACCATGGGAAATACATGGCGTTGTTATTAAAGGCGATCAACGAGGACGGCAACTTGGGTTCCCCACGGCCAATATTTCATGGGGCAACTATGTGATGCTACGTTATGGGGTATATGCCGTGCGGGTTCAGTTATCTGATAGGGAAGGATGGCATCCTGCTGTCGCAAATTTTGGCATTCGCCCCACAGTAGACGGCGGCACAACCCCGCTGTTAGAAGTGCATCTTTTAGGGATGTCTGGCATTGATCTTTATGGGCAACGCCTCGCTATCCAATTTCATCACTTTATACGTCCCGAACAGAAGTTTGACTCGTTACAGTTGTTACAGGAGCAGATAGAACGGGATTGTGGGGTGGCAGGAGCATCTTTAAGAGCTTGTCCCAAAACTAACGCATAAGGAGAAAATTGAAATTTTTGCGCGAAAAATAATACCAAAATAGCGGGGTATACGGGAGTATTTTCCCTATTTTGGTGTTGTTTTGCAGTCAAAAGGATCTGTTTTAAACGTATGCGTTAGTTTCGGGACAAGCTCTAAGAGCCATCTCCTTTTCTTGAGAATTGCTTTTTACTGATAAGACGCGTACACTGCCGCGCAATGACCTCGAAACTAGAAATGTTATGCCTTGAAAAGGGCTTGAAAATGACGGAACAGCGCCGTGTCATTGCGCGAGTGTTGTCTGATTCCCTCGATCATCCTGATGTAGACATGGTGTATCGTCGTGCCATTGATGTTGACCCTAAAATCAGTATTGCCACTGTATACCGTACGGTGCGACTGTTTGAAGAGGCGAATATACTTCAAAAACATGAATTTGGCGATGGGAGAGCACGGTATGAAGAATTTCCAGAAGAACATCATGATCACCTGATTGATATGGAAAGCGGTGCAGTTATTGAGTTTCACAACGATGCGATTGAAGAATTACAACGTGAACAAGCAGCAAAATTAGGATATGAGCTTGTCGGACATCGTTTAGAGCTGTATGGTCGCAAAATAAAAAAGTAGGATTGTGATGTTAGAAAAGACTAAACTCTCTCAGCAAGGTGTGCCGCAAAGTTTGGAAGAAGCTTTTGATCCAGACATTGTAAGACAAGACAGCTTTACCCCCCATACCAAGCTTGAAATTTGGGTGGGTGATATGTGCGTACGCCTTGCTGAAACAGAAGAAGAAATAAAAGCCGCCCAACGCCTCCGATACAATATTTTTTACAAAGAAATGCGCGCGCAGCCTAGCGCTGAGATTATGCGTCTTGAGCGTGATTTTGATCACTTAGATGCCTTGTGCGATCATCTTCTTGTGATTGACTCATCACAAACAGGCAATGATGCCGTTGTGGGGACATACCGATTAATTACCCGCCAAATGGCCTTAAAAGCAGGCGGATTTTATTCTGCCAGCGAGTATGATGTAAGCTGTCTAGAGGCATATCAAGGAGAAGTGTTGGAAGTAGGGCGATCTTGTGTTGCGCCAGACTATCGCACAGGGACAACAATGCAAATGCTATGGCGGGGACTTGCAAATTACGCCTTTCTCCATGAAGTTGAACTTATGTTTGGCTGTGCGAGTTTTTATGGCACAGATGTCAGCAAACTCCATCGTGCCCTTGCTTATCTACATCATTATCATCTTGCTCCGGCTGAGATTCGCCCTCGTGCACTCCCTAGCAGATATGTTGAGATGAATAATATTCCCCTTGAGCATATCGATGTGAAAGAGGCGTTAGCAGAAATGCCTCCGCTGATTAAAGGCTATCTCCGCATTGGCGGTCTGGTGAGCGCAGGGGCAGTCATTGACTGGCAATTTAATACCACCGATGTATGCATGATTGTGCAAATGGAAATGCTCACCGATAAATACAAAAAAAACTACAGTAGAAGCCTACCCCTTTCGGGGGGTGGTAGTAGCCCCTCTGCATGATAAGACCACTCATTATTGCGGGGCGCTTAGCAGCAATGTTATGCTGGACATTGTTTATGCTAATGCTGTTTACCGTTGCAGGGCTTTTGAAACTGCCGCGGCACGATTCTATGCCACAACGATGGCATAAAATTACCGCAAAAATTTTAGGACTGAAAATTGAGCGTGTGGGCAAAATATCGCCGCATGTTCCCACCTTGTTTGTCGCCAATCACAGCTCGTATCTTGACATTGTGGTGTTGGGCGCAGAGTTACAGGGGTCTTTTGTCGCAAAAAAAGAAATTGAGGGCTGGCCTGTTATTGGTTTTTTGGCTAGGTGCCAGAAAACGATTTTTATCGAACGCAACCCGCGTCTTGCCAAGCAGCATCAAGCAGAAATTTCCACCGCCTTAAAAGCAGGGCAAAATCTTGTGCTGTTTCCTGAAGGGACGAGTACGGATGGTAATCGCGTGCTGCCCTTTAAAAGCACGCTATTTGGTGTGGCAACGTCAGAGGAAAGCCCTGAAGGGCTGATGATTCAGCCTGTCACTATTGCCTATACAAAACTTGATGGCATGCCTGTAAATCGGGTATTGCGCCCCTTTGTAACATGGTATGGCGATATGGAATTGGGCACACACCTGTTGGAATTCCTAGGGTTGGGCAAGGTGACGGTGCGCGTAACCTATCACCCTGTTGTTGCCAAAGATGCGTTCAAAAATCGCAAGGAACTTAGTCACTATTGCGAAGGTAAAGTAGCGCAAGGGTTGAAAGAAAGTTATACGGGTAGGCGGGAAAAGAATGTTACTTTGCAGCTGGTTGACGCATGAAAAGCCGCTTAAATTGTAACTCCCTACATACTTGTGAATAAAGCGTTGAAAATATTGTCTAACAGACAAAGCTTGTCAAAGCATTAAGATTTGGTATAAGCATATGAAAGAACAATAAAAAAGAGGTTTTATGCCCGCTGCTGATAGTAAAGACTTACGAGAACGCGCGATAGCGCACATGAAAGAGGGCGTTAGAGGAATAGAGATAGCCAAATTTCTAAAGATTTCAATGCGTAGTGTATACAGATGGTGGGCAGGGCAATCGCATTAGGAATTTTATTCCTTTAAAAACAATATGTTACGCGATAGGCCTTAATGTTGAAATTTTGAAAAACCAGTATTTTTCTAATGCAATCGCCCTGAGAGCTGCCCGGTAGTTACACAATATCTACTCATCACAACTTTAGGATTTACGCGAAACGTCTAGAATACTTCTGCATACCCTCGTTCGAGGGGATGACACGCGCGCTTTACCGCTCGCAAGATCTTTTGAGAGATTTCGTTGCATTTCCGCAAAGACCATCTGTTTTTTGGGTGTCATTTTATCACAACCCATTGACAGGCTCGTTAAGCCGCTCTATTTCAGGGGAAGGGCAGTTCTAAAAACCTCTTTTCTAGGGCGATTGACGTTGTCAAGTCAATGCTCGGAAGCCGCACGTACCTTTATGTACGCTTACGTTTCCTCGTATTGCAGTTGCGCCTCAAAGTCTTTCACTACACTTGCGTTTGTGAAAGCCAAGGCTCACTGGCTTGCGTTTGAAAAAGTAATGCTTTTTCAAGCCTCGCTCCTTAGCCACTCATCCCGATAAAAGGGTTTTTAGAGGTGCCCGGAAAATTAATCAAAAATAGAGTGATTTGTGACCATGCACCCCCGTCCCCTGTCGCCACATTTGCAGGTTTACAAGCCCCAAATAACATCTTTTTTGTCGATTCTACACCGTTTTACGGGGTTGTTTCTGTCATTTGGGAGTGTTTTTATTGTTGCATGGCTTTTTGCTCTTGCGTTTGCGCCGAACACCTACAACTCTTTTGTAGGGATTGTGCAGAGCATATATGGCAAAGTGGGATTGCTTGGCTGGGCATTTTGTTTTTTCTATCACTTGTCAAACGGTATTCGCCATTTATTTTGGGACATGGGACGCGGTTTTGAGATGCGGAACGTGCGCCGTTCGGGATGGGGTGTTATTGTGACCGCGTTGATTTTAACCGCAGGTGTAGCCTCTAATTTGTTGTATTATAAAAAAGCCCCTGTGGTGTCTGCGCAATCTACACAACAACAAGCGGTTGCAGAAACGACCTATCTCTTAGGTAGTTATTCTATTACTGTTACCTACTAGAAAGCGTTGCTGCATTATGTCTGTCTCGTCAAAAAAAACTTTTCGTTCTCCCCTTAAAGCATCTCGTGGGTTGGGTGCGGCTAAAGACGGTACACATCATTGGGTGGTGCAACGCTTGAGTGCGATTGCGCTTATCCCTTTAAGCATCTGGTTTGTGTATGCGCTGCTAACCGCAATAATGGCCGACGTTAGCGCGGCAAAACAGTTTGTTGCACAGCCGATTAATGCCATTTTGCTGTTTTTGTTGGTGGAAGCAATGCTCTATCATGGAGCATTGGGCGTGCAGGTGGTGGTGGAAGATTATATTCACAAGCCTTGCTGCAAAATCACAACGTTGGTGGTGGTAAAATTAGGGACGGTGGTGTTGATGGCAGCGGCAGCGTTGGCTATTGGTAAAATTGCGTTGGGGTAAAAAGGCTTTATGAGTGCTGCATATAAAATTACAGACCACTATTATGATGTTGTTGTTGTAGGCGCAGGTGGCGCGGGGTTGCGTGCAACATTAGGGATGACGGCAAAAGGCTTGAAAACTGCTTGTATTACAAAAGTTTTCCCCACCCGATCACACACGGTGGCGGCACAAGGTGGCGTTGCGGCAGCCTTGGGCAACATCGATGAAGATTCGTGGCAAAATCACATGTATGATACCGTCAAAGGAGCCGACTGGTTGGGCGACCAAGATGCGATTGAATACATGTGCCGCGAGGCAATACCTTCTATTATTGAACTAGAAAACATGGGCGTGCCGTTTTCTCGCACGGAAGAAGGGAAAATTTATCAGCGTCCGTTTGGGGGGCATACTGTCAACCAAGGCGAAAAAATGGCGCGCCGCGCTTGTGCAGCAGCAGACAGAACAGGGCATGCGATTTTGCACACGCTGTATCAGCAGTGTTTGAAATATAACGCAGAATTCTTCGTGGAATACTTTGCCCTCGATTTGATTTTTGACGGGGAAGGCGTGTGCCGTGGTATGCTTGCCCTTTGCATGGAAGATGGCTCTTTGCATCGTTTTTATGGGCATCAAACAGTCTTGGCAACGGGCGGTTTTGGGCGTGTTTATTTCTCTTGCACGTCAGCGCATACCTGCACAGGGGATGGCGGGGCGATGGCACTCAGAGCAGGGCTGCCACTCCAAGATTTAGAATTTGTGCAATTCCACCCCACGGGTATTTATGGCGCGGGTTGTTTGGTCACAGAAGGCGCACGCGGTGAAGGGGGATACCTCACCAACTCTAAGGGCGAACGCTTCATGGAACGCTATGCACCGAATGCGAAAGATCTCGCATCACGCGATGTGGTCAGCCGTTCGATGACGATGGAAGTGCGCGAAGGCCGCGGCGTTGGCGCAGAAAATGATCACATCTTCTTGCATTTAGAACATTTGGGCGCAGAAGTCCTGCACCAGCGTTTGCCGGGAATTTCCGAGACAGCGAAAATTTTCGCAGGGGTGGATGTCACTAAAGAACCAATCCCCGTACAACCTACTGTACACTATAACATGGGCGGCATTCCAACAAATTATCACGGAGAAGTGCTTCGCCCAACCAAAGATAACCCTGATGCGATTTGCCAAGGCTTGATGGCAATTGGCGAGGCGGCGTGTGTGTCTGTTCACGGCGCGAATCGTTTGGGTTGTAACTCGTTGTTAGATATTGTGGTGTTTGGACGTGGGGCTGCTTTGCGTGCCGCAGAAACCATTAAACCAAATTCACCCCACAAGTCTGTTCCTGCCAGCTATTCTGACCAAGCCTTGGCGCGTTTTGATGCAATTCGCCATGCCAAGGGCAACACCAAAGTGGGCGATTTGCGTCTCAAAATGCAAAAAGTCATGCAGAGCAATTGCGCGGTGTTCCGCACCACGGAAGTATTGCAAGAAGGCGTGGAGAAAATTACCACCATCGCCGCAGGCATGCAAGATATTGGGATTACCGATCGCTCGCTTATCTGGAACACAGATTTGATTGAGGCGTTAGAGCTGGATAACCTGATGGGGCAAGCCGTCACAACCTTGCATTCAGCGAACGAACGCAAGGAAAGCCGCGGGGCACATGCGCAAGAAGACTATCCTGACAGAGATGATGTGAACTGGATGAAGCACACGTTAGCGTGGATAGACGACAAAAATAACGTGAAAATCGACTATCGCCCCGTGCACAACTATACCCTTTCTGAAGAAACCCCTGTTATTCCGCCGAAGCCAAGGGTTTACTGATGATAGCTCTCGTTCTTTTCTTGTCTATAGTAACGACAGGTGGTTACAGTTTTTTTAGAAAAGCTAATAAGAAAAGGACTTTCGTATTTTTCGGTCTTTCGTTCATAATCTATTTTGGATTAGTTTATCTAATACTAACAAATTATGCGCATGATATGTAGAAGTAGTATGAACGTTGCACTGAAAAAAGTTGTTTGCACTGATGAGCAACTCATTTTGCTGTTGGAAGGGGGACAGGAAGTGCGGACGCCGCTATGGCATTATCCACGCCTTCTTAATGCAACCCCTGACCAACGTAATCATTATGAGATTATGCAGTTTGGCATCCACTGGCCAGAGATTGATGAAGATTTGAGCATTCAGGGGATTTTGGAAGGGCGCAAAGCACCGAATGCACAAGAAGTGTCGAATTGATTTATGCACTATTTAGAATTGCAAGCATTAGCTGAATTACGCATTGCGGAGGCAAAAGAATTGCTGAATGCGAATTTTCCGCGTGGTTCTTGTTACCTCGCGGGATACGCAGTGGAAGCGGGTATCAAAGCTATTATTGCGAAAAATTTTGGACAGTACACAGTGCCTAAGCTAAAAGCTGTAGAAGATTTTTACACACACGAGTTTGAAAAGCTAATAAGCTTAGAAAAGTTGAGTGCTGAACTCAAAAAGAACGAGAAAATACGTTATTTGATATTAGCTGTACTATCGTTAGTGAGTGGTCTACGGATGCACGGTACGCAGTGAAATCTGATGACGATAAGGCCGTTATAAAAGACGCATTTTCTCAAGCGAATGCTATGTTGCTTGCCGTTGCTGATGAAAAAAATGGAATTTTGCCGTGGCTCAAAAAATTTTGGTAGAACAGTATGTTGAAGAAGCACAAGCGTTTCTGTCGGTTTTGGACAAAAACGCAAGGCTTATCTCGTCCCTCTTTTGGTACTATTCTGATAGCCATGAACGCTGGCGATTAGTTGTTGCAGGCGAACTCATCGATACGATCATGACAAAACAAGACACCGAATATTGGGATGCTTATGCAATGTTAGCGGAAGATATCCGTAAACAACAATTTGATCGTTTGGAACTGAGTGATATCTCTGTGGAGCGTACTCATCATAAACTCGTTCGTGCTGTTGCAGAACGGTATACGGTGACTGCAACCCAAAAACCCATCTGGTTAGACGGTTTTGCCTACAACAGCAGTTACGTTGACGGCATGGTTATTTTGCGTAGTATCAACCTCCTTGAGGAACACAATGGCTGAATTCACCCTCCCCAAAAATTCAAAAATCACCAAAGGCAAGAGCTATCCTGCCGCTGATGGCGCAACAAAAACCAAAAAATTTAGCATCTATCGCTATAACCCTGACACGGGCGAGAACCCGCGTTTGGACAGCTACGAAGTGGATCTTGCCACCTGTGGGCCGATGGTGTTGGATGCGCTCATCAAAATCAAAAACGAGATTGATACCACGGTGACTTTCCGCCGTTCGTGCCGTGAGGGGATTTGCGGATCGTGCTCGATGAACATTGATGGAACGAACACACTGGCGTGTCTGAAGCCGATTGAGGATGTGAAAGGCGAGGTGAAAATATTCCCACTGCCACACTTGCCCGTAATCAAGGATTTGGTGCCTGATTTGTCGGTGCCTTATGCGCAATACAAGTCGATTAAGCCGTGGTTGCAGTCAGAAACCAAGCCTGTAGCGGGCAAAGAATTCCTGCAAAGTGAAGCAGAGCGCGAAAAAGTGGATGGGCTGTGGGAGTGCATTTTGTGCTTTAACTGCTCTACCTCGTGCCCTAGCTATTGGTGGAATGGCGATAAATATTTAGGGCCTGCGGTGTTGCTGCAAGCCTATCGCTGGATTGAAGATAGCCGCGATGAAGCAACAGGCGATCGATTGGATGACTTGGAAGATCCCTTCAAGCTCTATCGTTGCCATACGATTATGAACTGCACCAACACGTGCCCCAAAGGCTTAAACCCTGCAAAAGCTATTGCAGGCATTAAGCAAAAGCTGGTAGAGCGACAGATTTAGCGAGGAGCGGACACAGCAGGGCAATCGTATTATGAATTTTATTCCTTTAAAAACAATACGTTACGCGATAGCCTTCAATGTTAAAATTCTGAAAAACCATTATTTTTCAATGAGTTGTTTTTCTAATGCAATCGCCCTGGCGGACACAGCGGCGCGGCGGGACTATGTCCCGCAAACGAGCCATGATCTAAATTCTCCCGCCTCTTTTGAACATTCCCAAGGCTCGTTTTCAAAATCGAAGATTTTGCGCCGCGCCGCCTCTCTCACCCCGCAACAGGTCGATAGCGACAAGACTTTTGACGCAGCCAAAGCAGAAAAATCCTAGCAAATCTATCGCGTTTAATTGTCAACAGAGCCTAAGAGCTTGTCCCGAAACTAACGCATAAGTTTAAAATGATCTTTTTGGCTGCAAAACCACCCCAAAATAGGGAAAATACCCCAGTATATCCCGCTATTTTGGAGTGATGACAATTCCACCTAAGCTAATCACTGTGCCCTTCGGGCTTGTGTTTAGCAAGGTTCATTGGCTTGCGCGTGAAAAAGCGATGCTTTTTCCCTGCTCGCTGCGCAAAAATCTCAACTTTCTCCTTGCACGTTAGTTTCGGGACAAGCTCTATACCGCTCGCACCTGAAGATCTGCAAAAAAATCTTGCGAGCGGTAAATCCCGCGCGGCGCTTGAGCGAAACGTTGCACATTCTTCCTGTGCAACAGGTATAAGTGCATTGGTATAAGGCGTTTACTCTGGTAACTTTGAAGAGTGATGCTCTACAATTACCCATCCTTGTGGTGTTTTTTCATAAACAAAAGTAAACCGCGCAGGAATGCTCAGTGATTTCCCCTCTTTAACATGAGTAAAAGTGTATAAGCCACTGTCAACGGCAACGTTGCCAAGCAAGCGAATCTGCTGTTCTTGTAGCGTTACCGTTAGATTTTTCAGTGCAGCAATTTTCTCAAAGTATTCTAAGCGTAATGCAGGCGTGTTGTGTACCTTGGCAGACAGTGTGGGCAGAAGCACCGCATCTGCTGCGTAAAGATCAGTAACATTGGTTGCTTTGCCGCTGCCAATCGCGCTAATCCATGTTTGTAAGGCTTGTTTTATGGTCTGTTCTGTTGCACCTTGTTCTTGTTGCGTTGCCACCGCCGCCACAGATTGATTGGCGGGGAATGCTGTGCCCACTGCAAGGGCGGTGCTGAGTGTCATGATTCGCATAAAGGTTATCATAGTGTAGTCTCCATTGGTGAGCGGTTAAAGAAATTTTTGTGCCAAGCTGTAATAGAGCGGAATGCCCACCATCACATTGAAAGGAAAGGTGATAGCGAGCGAAATGGGCACATAAATAGATGCTTGCGCTTCAGGCAGGGCCAAACGCATCGCCGCAGGCACGGCGATATAAGAGGCGCTGGCACATAACACCATAAACAGCATGCCTGTGCCCACATCCATGCCCAAAAGGGCGCTGATGCTCAACCCAATGCCCGCACCCAGCAGCGGCATGTATAGCCCAAACAAAATTAAGGGGATGGTGAACTTGCGTAGATTGCCCATCTGACGGGCGACCAGCAATCCCATATCCAGCAGAAACAACGCTAGGATGCCTTGAAACGGGGTCACTAAGAAGCCCTCCATTTTGTCCATGCCGCTTTGACCTGTCAGACAGCCAATCACAAATGCACCAAACAGCAAGAGAATAGAGCCGTTCGTAAAAATTTCGTGATTAAACAGCTTTTTGGTTTCTTGTTCGTGAATCGTGTTGGGGGCAGCGCGATGGGCAATGAACAGCCCTGAGATAATAGCGGGGGCTTCCATCAGAGCAAGAATAGCAACGATATATCCTGCATAGACCACCTCATGTGCTTTTAAGAAGGCGGCTGCGGTGGCAAAGGTGACCATGCTGATAGAGCCGTAATGGGCTGCAACCGCTGCTGCTGTGGGGCTATCAAGTTTGGTTGTCCAGCGTAATAATGCATAGCCAAGAAAGGGTTGCAAAAACCCAAATATCACGCCTGCGGCAATAGCGGTGAGCACTTGGGTGTTGATGTCGGGGGTATTGGCAATCGCAACGCCACCTTTAAAGCCAATCGCCATCATGAGATAAAGCGAAAGGTAGCGGCTGATACTTTCGGGAATTTCTAAATCAGATTTAATAACTCCTGCAATAATACCAAGGATAAAAAACAAAATAGCGGGTGAAAGAAAATTTTGCGCGAGGCTGTGGAAGATGTCCATAAAAGAACTCCATGATTTTAGAGCTTGTCCCGAAACTAACGTACGAGGAGAAAGTTGAGATTTTTGCGCGAAAAATCACTCCAAAATAGCGGGATATACTGGAGTATTTTCCCTATTTTGGAGTCATTTTGCAGCCAAAAAGATCAATTTTAAACTTGTGCGTTAGTTTCGGGACAAGCTCTTAGAACCGCCCTTTATTTTGGCGCTTTTTTAAGCTATTCCTGGTAGCATAGAATGCCATAACCATTCAATCAATT
Organism: Alphaproteobacteria bacterium; assembly: GCA_044376545.1. GTDB lineage: Bacteria > Pseudomonadota > Alphaproteobacteria > JAJTHO01 > CANGXP01 > CANGXP01. The sequence continues at coordinate 14,072 of JBILKT010000002.1, read as the reverse complement.
TAAGCATCCCTAATATGACCGAACGCATTGCTAAATATCTCGCCCGCTGTGGCATTGCCTCCCGCAGGGGAGCAGAAGAGCTTATTCTTCAAGGCTTCGTGAAAGTCGATGGTAAAACAATTACCTCCCCTGCTTTCAATGTTACAATCGCAAACAAAATTACCTTCAAGAATAAACCTGTTGTTTTGCCAGAAAATACATTGCGATTGTGGCGGTATCATAAAACCAAAGGGCTATTGACCACCAATAAAGAGCCCGATGGTCGCCCCACCATCTTTGAACGATTGCCCAAAGATCTACCGCGTGTGATTACAGTCGGGCGGCTGGATTTAAATAGCGAAGGCTTATTGTTGCTCACCAACAATGGGGGGGTTGCACGCCATTTAGAATTACCAAGCACGGCGTGGAAACGCACCTATCGTGTGCGGGTGTTTGGCAAAATGGATAGCGCGATTTTAGAACCGTTACAGCATGGTGTTACCATAGACGGCGTGCAATACGCGCCCATTACGGCAGTATTAGAGCGTCAACAAGGGGACAATGCGTGGTTGCTCGTGACACTGACGGAAGGCAAAAACCGTGAAATTCGCAAAGTCATGGAATATTTAGGATATTCGGTGAATAGATTATTGCGCGTCAGTTATGGCCCTTTTCAGTTGGGAAAACTTGCCGAGGGTGCGGTGCAAGAAGTGCCCTTGCGGATTCTTAAAGCGTCTTTAGGCAAGGAGCTGATGGAAAAGTTGCGGTAAATTGACAAAAGAATTTATAGCGGTTCTAATGTAGATTGCTACAAGGAAGGTGAGGTGCAGTGTATGAAACATACATAAGCCGAAAGCTGACGATGTATCAATCTACATGAGGACTGCTATACGCAACACGCTGTAATTCTTTCTTATGCTCCATCCCGTCTATCTTGAAACCCTTACCCTCACCGCGTTTCGTAATCATGCGCTGAAGAAATTTGTCTTAAGCCCCGCGATGGTGGTGCTGTGGGGCGAAAATGGCGCGGGCAAAACGAATGTGTTGGAAGCCGTGTCTTTGCTGTCTGCGGGGCGCGGATTGCGCTATGCTAAAATGACGGATTTTCCCCATAACCACACACCCCAACCGTGGGCAATAACGGCAGATGTCTGCCATGACGATTATACGGTGCGCATTGGCACGGGCAATAACCCTGATGATCTGCTAGCGACCAAGCGGATTGTGCGCCTTGATGGCGAAACGCAAGCCAGTCAAACCGCGTTAGAAGATTTGGTGCCAATGGTGTGGCTCACGCCGAAAATGGATCGGCTCTTCCTCGAAGGTTCCACCGAACGACGGAAATTCCTTGATAGGTTGGTGTATAGTTTTTACCCCGAACACCTGCAAAGCCTGAAACGGTATGAACATGCGCTGAAAGAGCGACAACGGTTGATATATCAAGGGATAAGTGACCCGCATTGGTTGAACAGTCTTGAGCAGCAAATAAGCACCAATGGTGTTGCGATCACCGCCTCCCGCCTTGCCGTGGTGGAGATGCTGAATAGCTATTGTGCACAGCGCGATAGCAGCTTTCCTATTGCACGATTATCGTGTGTGGGCGCACTGGAGACAGGACTCAGCACTAAGCCTGCTGTAGCAGTGGAAGAAGAATTCGCCACCCTGCTGAAACGCACCCGCTTTGCTGAGGCAGAGACAATTGGTGCGCACAAAAGCGATTTGATTTTGCATCATGTGGGCAAAAACACAGAAGTGAAGCATTGTTCTACGGGGGAGCAAAAAGCCGTATTGATTGCGGTTATATTAAGTTGTGCCACTGCGCTTGCCGCACGCAAACAAAAAATTCCATTGGTGTTGCTGGATGAAATCGCCGCGCATTTGGATGTGAAACGCCGCGATGCCTTGTTTGCTGAATTGCTCGCCTTGCGTTGTCAAGCATGGCTCACAGGCACAGAAAAAAGCCACTTTGAGAATCTCATTATAGGGGGGTATTCTCAGGATTTTGGACTTTGAGAAAAAAACGCAAGATACTCCTCCGCAATCGCCCCACACATAAAATCTTCAGCACGTTTCTGCAATTCAACCCGCTTCGTGGGGGGTGTTGCAAGCGCAGTGATAATCCCTTTTGCAATTGCATTCGCATCCCCCATCGGCACTAATACGCCATAGCGTCCCCCAACCAAAATTTCCGACGGGCCCGAAGGACAATCACTGGTCACCACGGGCGTTTGCGTCGCCATTGCTTCCACCAGCACGTTGCCAAACCCTTCAAAATTTGAAGAGAGAACAAACACATCTGCCAGCTTGTAAAACGGATACAACGGGTTTTTAAATCCCGCAAACACCACTTTCTCTATAATCCCCAGTTTTTTCGCTAACGCCTCCAAATCGCGCCGTAATTCCCCATCGCCAAACAAGACTAACGTGCCTGTGTTGTCTTTGGCATACAGCGCGAACGCTTTCAGCAAAGTCTGGAAATCTTTTGGCGGCATGAACCGCCCAGCTGACATTATAAATGGGTGCGGGAATTTTGCGAGAAAAGCACTATCCACGGGCGCTTCATACAGTTCTGGATACTTCAAAGGCAAAATAGGATTATAAATGGTAACACAATTTTTAAGACGTGGCGCAATGTGCTTTATGCCCTCCGTAACACCCCGTGATACACCAATTACGCCATCTGCCAACGGGTACAGCCACCGCCGCAATAGTTCTAACACGATGCTTTTTCGGTCCATCTGTACCATCGCATGATCACTCAAAAAAACACGCGTGTTTTTGGCAGCAGGAAACAACGTTGCTAATGCTGCATTAAAATTGTTAAACGGCAATGCGGCAAGCAGCACGTCAGGACGCTGCGTTTTTAAGAATCTCAGCAGTTTTGGCAACGCAAAGACGGTTTTTTTAGCATGCAATAGAACAAAAGGGAGTTTAACTGTGCCAAGATCTATGAACTGCTGTCCATTTTCTTCTATAAGAGAAAACGAATAACTAGAAAGAGTCTTTTTGTAAGAACTTGGCAATCTATCTATGACTAATGTTACGCTCATGCCTCGTGCGATAAATTCTTGCGCGAGATTGAACATGACACGTTCTGCGCCACCCCCTAACAGACTAGGAAGATAGAGGGCGATTGAACGTATCGGATGGGTCATATGTTATAATGTTGTTATACAATAGATTTTTTCAGCTGAACTGCTACGCGGCTCGCATTTCAAGAGTGGCAAAGAATATGGCGAGCGGTAAAGCCCGCGCGGCACTTGAGCGAAACTCCTGCACATTCTTCCTGTGCAACAGGTGCAGAATTGCCCTCTACAAGAACCCCAAACTCTGTAACTTCAAAATAATCCGTTGTGCAGCTTCTTCGCGAGAGCACGTGGCGGTGTCAATCACTAACTCAGGGTTTGCAGGGGCTTCGTACGGATCATCAATTCCCGTAAAGCCTTTGAGAATCCCTGCACGGGCTTTGGCGTATAAGCCTTTTCTGTCGCGGCTTTCGCAGGTTTCAATGGGGGTGGCAACGTGGATTTCAATAAACCCGCTGTTGCCTGCAAAACTGGCACGAATATCGTTACGGGTTTGTGCGTAAGGGGCAATAGGTGCGCAAATCGCAATGCCGCCTGCTTTAGCGATTTCTTGCGCCACATAGCCAATGCGGCGTACGTTAAGGTCGCGATGTTCCTTCGAAAATCCTAGCTCGCTGGAAAGGTTTTTCCGCACCAAGTCGCCATCCAGCAGCGTCAATGAACGCCCGCCCTGCTCTAGCAACTTTGCCATTAAGGCATTCGCGAGGGTGGATTTCCCCGACCCCGACAGCCCTGTGAAAAACACACAGAACCCTTGTTTGCACTTAGGCGGGTAAGTACGGCGGAGTTCCTGAATCACGGCAGGATAACTAAACCATTCAGGGATGTCCAAGCCTTGTTCTAACCGGCGGCGGAATTCTGTGCCTGAAATAGCCAACGCCTTGTCTTCTGGTTGCAGTTCATCTGCTGACACATACTCAGACTTGTTTTCCAAATAGAGCATTTCTTGGAATAGCTCTATTTCCATGCCAATTTCTGCCGCATGTTGCTTCACCAGTGTTTGCGCGGCATAGGGGTCATAGAATGGCTTGCCTTCTGAATTATTCCCCGGCCCTGCATGGTCACGCCCCACAATAAAGTGTGTGCAGCCATAGTTTTTGCGAATAATGCAATGCCACAGTGCCTCACGGGGCCCGCCCATCCGCATGGCAAGCGGCAACAAGCTCAACATCGCCGTTTGTTCAGGGTAAGTACGCAGCACATGCTCATAGCACCGCACACGGGAATAGTGGTCAACATCCCCCGGTTTTGTCATCCCTACCACGGGGTGAATGAGTAAATTAGCCTCAGCCGTTTTTGCGGCGCGAATGGTCAGCTCCACGTGGGCGCGGTGCATCGGGTTACGCGTTTGGAAGGCGACAACCCGTGTCCAGCCACGCTCTTGGAAGTAGGCACGGAGTTTGGCAGGCGTTAATCTGAGGTGTCCAAAATCATAATGCGCAGGCAGTTCAAGCCCTGTAATCGTGCCGCCCAGATACACATTCCCTGCTTTGTGATGGAGGTAATTTACCGCAGGGTGCGCTTTATCATCCACACCAAAAACCGCAACGGCTTCGGCTCCTTTGTCAGGTGTCCATTTTGATTCGAGGTTTAAAATGCCTAACACCACGCCTTCTGCATCGCGGAGCGCAATTTTCTCGCCAATGTTCACCGTTTCTGCAAAGGCTTCCGATACATCAAGGGTAATGGGAACCGGCCACAACGTGCCATCAGCAAGGCGCATGTCTTTCAAGCAGCCGTTATAGTCATCAGGGTTCATAAACCCTTTGAGCGGCGAGAATCCACCATTGATGAGCATCTCAAGGTCGCATACTTGACGCGCACTTAAATCAAGAGATTTCAACGCAACAGTCTCTTGTTTCGCTTTGACGAGTGCATCGCCCTCTAGCAATAAATTTACAAGCGTGCCACCATGGGCGCAAATAAGAGTCGTCATACACATTCCTTTAAAGAGGCATAGCCGTTAGCAGAGAATAGCAATGCTGTAAACTCGATTATTAAAGTCTATATGGTTTGTATGAGTTACTGCATCATCCGCCACTCTTCCACCCGTTTCTCGATGTAAGGGCGTATCGCCTCCACTAACGCGGCAGACTCTTTGGCGGAGGCTTTTTTGCTCCGCATCACCATCACCGCGTAATAATTTTTCTTGCGGTCAATCCACGGGTAAAAGCCATATAATCCTAAATTAGAAGTGCGGTGTGTTGAACAATCTTTATCAACACATTCCACCCATGTCCCAAAGCCATAGCGATGCGTCACGGGAGTATAGCCTTTAAACGGTGACCATTCTACGGTGCGTGTGCCAATCTGATTTTGCTCCATTTGCGTGAACAGACTATCCCCAATAACGGTCTTGTCTTCCACAACCGTTTTATGGTTGATCCAGCGCATAAACCGAAAGTAATCTTCTAACGCCAGCCACAAGCCAGCTGCGATAGACGGATTATTGGTGGGCGCGGTGTCTTGCCCGTTGGTATAGCGGGCAGAAAGCGTGAACCCTAACGACTGTTTTATCGTCTCATTAAACAACTGATTCCAAGATTTTTGCGTGGCAACTTCTGCCATCCGCGCAGCAATTTGCAAATGGGTACCACCATAGTCAAACGTGGTGCTAGGCTTAACCCAATCATCCCGCTTATTATCTTTATAAATTTTCAAAGAACATTGCTCTAGGGTAATCGCGCCATAATTCAGACAGCCTGCATCCCGATAGAGCCCTGACGTGTGCGTAAGCAGTTGCCTTAAGGTTATTTCTCCCCGATTGCCCGACCACATCGCCCCGTTCTCATCCTTTAAATATTTGCTGGTGGTATCATCCAAACTCAGAAACTTCTGCTCCACCAGTTGCAGGATAACAGCGGTGCTAATCCATAGTGTCGCAGCTTCAATGTGAATGGGTTGCGAGGAAGGGGCATCCCCTGCCGAAAAATGATAAATTTGTTTGTCCGTTGCGCCATCAAAAACATACAGCGTTGCGTTCGGCACCCGCACTGTGCCTGTGCTATTCCGCATGATTTCTTGAATGGCTTGTTCGGCCGAGAGATTGGCATAGCGGTTGGTTTCGGCGTGTGCGGGAAAGGCGAACAGCAATAGACTGTAACAAAAGATTACGAAACGGCGCATTAAAAAGCAAAAAAACTGGACTCCTGCCTGCGCAGGAGATTCGCTCGGAGTATCGATTAATTCAGCACGAATCTCCTGCGCAGCCAGGAGTCCAGAAATTCTTCGTGTATTTAAAGCAGGCAAGATTACAAAACGCATAGCATTGACTTTATGACAAGATTTCATTAGAAACCCTTTTTACTCTTGTTTCTGCGTGTCGTCTATGACTTCTGCCGTATTGCCCGTCTTTAAACGCTTTCCCGTTTCCTTTGTGCGCGGTGAAGGTGTGTATCTCTATGATGACGCAGGCAAAAAATACCTCGATTTTGGCGCGGGCGTAGCGGTCAATGCACTCGGGCATTGCCACCCTAAACTTATGAAAGCGCTTGAAACACAAGGCAACGCGCTGTGGCATTGCTCAAACTGGTATGAAATCCCCGCGCAAGAACACCTCGCAAAAACGCTTACCGAAGCATCCTTTGCAGACTATGCATTTTTCGGTAACTCAGGCGCAGAGGCGATTGAGTGCGGCCTTAAAATGGTGCGGGCGTTTTTCTCGCATCGCAATGAACCCAATCGCTACACGATTATCACCTGCAATAACTCGTTTCATGGGCGCACCTTTGGCGCAATCTCTGCCATGGGCAGAAGCGGTTTTGAGCCAACCTTACCAGGGTTTGTGCATGTGCCCTATGGCGATATTGAGGCACTGAAAGCCACCATCACGCCGTATACAGCGGCTGTGTTGCTTGAGCCGATTCAAGGCGAAGGCGGCGTAAACCCTGCCCGTCTTGACTATTTACAAGCGGTACGCGCCCTCACCCAACAGCACGGCATGTTGTTGTTTTTGGATGAAATTCAAACAGGCATCGGGCGCACAGGCAAACTGTTTGCCTACGAATGGGCAGGGATTAAACCTGATATTGTTGCCTCTGCAAAGGGCCTAGGCGGCGGCTTCCCCATTGGGGCGTGCCTTGCCACAGCGCATGGTGCAAGCGGCATGTTGGCAGGGATGCATGGATCCACCTTTGGCGGCAATCCGCTAGCGTGTGCGGTGGCGAGTGCTGTTCTGGAAGAAATTCTACAGCCTGAATTTCTACCCAGAGTTGATAAGGTCGCACGGGTGTTGTGGCATAAATTGGTGCAGTTGGTGGCAGACTCAAACGGTGTGTTTACAGCCGTAAGGGGCGCAGGATTATTGCTTGGGTTGCAGTGTCGCGATAACAATATTGACGTAGCAAAAACCCTCCTTAAAAAGGGTTTATTGATTGTGCCTGCATGGGATAATGTCATCCGTTTGTTGCCCCCACTTATCATCACCGAACAGCATGTTGACGAAGCGCTTGCTATTCTCACCGCCTATAAAGATACAGCTAATGCCTAGACATTTCCTCGACCTTAATCAAATATCCCCCAGCGATTTACGCATTATCATTGACGGCGCAAAACGCTTGAAAAACGCACCCGTTAAAGAGCCGTTATTGCAGGGCAAAACGCTTGCTATGCTTTTTGAAAAGCCGTCCACCCGCACGCGCTTTTCGTTTGATGTTGGCATGAAGCAACTTGGCGGACACGCCATTGTCACCAACCAAAATGATATGCAACTCGGGCGCGGCGAACCCCTTTCCGATACCGCAAAAGTCCTCTCCCGCTATGTGGATGTGATTATGCTGCGGAGTCTCTATCACGAGCGGGTCATTGCACTGGCAGAACACGCCACCATCCCTGTGATTAATGGCTTAACAGACAAAAGCCACCCCTGCCAAATCATGGCGGATATTTTGACGATTGAAGAGCATCGCGGCACTATCACGGGCAAAAAGATTGCGTGGATTGGCGATGTGAACAACGTGTGTGTGTCGTTCATTCATGCCGCTATCGCGTTTGATTTTACATTGCATATTGCCTGCCCAGTGTCACTCCAAACGCTTAGCAAGCCTTATCAAGACCATAAAAATATTGTGCTCACAACAGATATAACAACGGCGGCAACAGGGGCAGACGTGATTGTGACTGATACATGGATTTCCATGGGCTGCCCCGATGAAGCGGCCCAAATTCAGGCACTCACGTCCTATCAAGTCAATAGCGCGGTGATGAGCCTTGCAAAATCAGATGTCATCTTTCTGCATTGCCTGCCCGCTGTGCGCGGGCAAGAAGTCACCCCCGAGGTGATTGATGGTGCGCACGCTGTGGTGTGGGATGAAGCAGAAAATCGCCTCCACGCGCAAAAGGCAATATTGCTCTGGTGTTTGGGGAAGCTATAGTTGTTAGAGTCCGCGCGGTGCTTGAGCGAAATCATCGCAATTTCTGGCATAATGGAAAAAAAGGGGGGCCGCTAGAGAGTATTTAACAGGAAGGAGATGCCGAAATATCGAAGATGCAACAACAGCGTCTCATACAACGGGTGCTGTTGATTGGGTGCTTATCGGCAATGAAGAAATTATTGCCAATTATCCGCAACAGCTGCCAAAAGGTAGGCTCTGTGATTTAGCCCCAACCGCGCTTCAGCTCATGCGTGATTTGAATTACGAGATTGAAATCCCTTCTGAAATAACAGGGAACATTTTGGCTATTAGCAATAGCAACACTCGGCTTACACAGGATTATTTACAAACTAAAGTAAACTGCTAACCTCTGGTCGCTTCGCATAACTCTCTTTCACATAAAGCGGTAAGGGAAACGGGGGATTCTCGTTTGAGGAAAATAGCGGTGCGGCTGCCCGTGCAATGGTTTCTGCATTGACGACAGTTGAAAAATCGGGCTGTTCGCCCCATTGTGCCCAACCATTGCCAGCCTTTAAAAAAGGTTCTTGAGGCAATGTGTTTTCCAAGCCCTCAAGAGTCACTAACAACGGGGCTGTGCTCGCCTCTCCCGTTAACGCAAAGCATTGCACATAAAAGGTATTTTGCGATTCAAGCAACACCCCTAACGGGAGTTTTCTTACAGCGCATTGGTGTGCTGTTGCCGCAAACGCCGATACGCCCACCAACGGAATATTCGCCGCAAGCGACAATCCGTAAGCCGCGCTTAACCCAATCCGAATGCCTGTAAAAGAACCTGTTCCCGTACATACCGCAATGCCGTTAATATCCTGCAAAGACACACTTGTTTCTTTTAAGATCTCTGCAATAGCAGGCAACAGAAACTCGCTTTGCGGCAAGGTGTTGCCCCCCTCTTTAAAACAACGCAGAGTGTTGCCTTCTAACAGGGCAACAGAAGCAGTTGGATTGACGGATTCAATGGCGAGTATATGCATACCAAAACATCCTACCGCAAAACTACTTGACGTACTAGCCTGACTTATTACAGTGCAGCAGTTTAAAAAAAATTGTAAGGGCTTTCTCGTGACATCTTTTATCTTTACCAGTGAATCTGTATCTGAAGGGCATCCTGATAAAATTTGTGATCAAATTTCTGATGCGGTGCTCGATACCTACCTTGCCGCTGATCCTGAAGCACGCGTTGCGGTGGAAACCTTGGCAACCACCAACAAGGTGGTGTTAGCAGGGGAAGTGCGGGGGCCTGATGAGATAACGCCTGATGTCATCGATCAAGTCGTTCGTAAAACCATTAAAAATATTGGCTACGAGCAAAAAGGCTTCCATTGGAAAACGGTGGATGTTGAAAATTATATCCACGAACAATCTAAAGATATCGCCGTGGGTGTGGATGCAACAGGCACGAAAGAGGAAGGTGCGGGCGATCAAGGGATTATGTTTGGCTATGCCTGCAAAGAAACCCCTGAATATATGCCTGCTCCAATTTATTATTCTCACGCAATCTTACGCGCTCTGTCTGAAGCACGGCACAGCAAAGCATTGGTAGGATTAGGGCCTGATGCCAAAAGCCAGGTCTCATTGCTGTATGAAGGCGGAAAGCCTGTGCGGACCACCTCGATTGTGGTGTCTACCCAGCATGATGAAAACATCACCCAAGCACAAGTGCGGGAAATTGTCCGTCATTACTTGGAAAAAGTATTACCACCACAGTGGATGTGCCCTGATGATAAACTCTACATCAACCCCACAGGGCGTTTCGTCATTGGGGGGCCTGATGGCGATGCAGGCTTAACAGGGCGTAAAATTATTGTGGATACCTACGGCGGGGCAGCCCCCCATGGTGGCGGTGCGTTCTCTGGAAAAGACCCAACAAAGGTTGATCGTTCTGCAGCCTATGCTGCACGGTATCTTGCAAAAAATATTGTAGCGGCAGGCATTGCTGAGCGTTGCACCTTGCAACTTTCTTACGCGATTGGTATTTCTGAACCGCTGTCTGTCTATCTCAACTTCCATGACACCACAAACATTCTGGAAGAACAGGTTGCTGAGAAATTACGCAGCTTTATGGATTTAACCCCTAAAGGTATTCGTCAACACTTACAGTTGAACCGCCCGATTTATCAAGTCGCGGCAGCCTATGGACACTTTGGGCGCGTACCCACAGAAAAAGGCGAATTTTCTTGGGAAAAACTAGATTTGGTGGATAGATTGAAAGCCGCATTCCTCTAAAAAATGCCAGAAGCAAACCATCTACCCTTCCGATTTTATGGACGACGCAAAGCCCGTACCCCAACGCCTTTGGGGCTCAAAACCCTAGAGGAAGGGAGAGAAGCGTTTGCGGTGACTTTGCCAGCGCAGCCATTCCCCACTCTCGCGTCACTGTTTAACAAACAGTTTGACAACTATACCCTTGAAATTGGCTTTGGCGGCGGAGAGCATCTGCTTCATCGTGCAACCAATAATCCCACAACAGGGTTCTTAGGCGCAGAAGCGTTTCAAGACGGTGTGTTGCGGGTGTATCGGGAATGTTTTACCCAACAGCTAGAAAATGTGCGGGTGTTCCCTGATGATATACGCTTGCTGTGGGATTTGCTGCCGCCCGCCAGTTTCTCGCATATTTATGTGCTCTTCCCTGACCCTTGGCCAAAGAAACGGCACTTGTGGCGCAGATTGCTGCAAACACCAACCTTTGCAAAACTGGCGGAACTGTTAGCTGTGGGCGGCACATTGCATTGCGCCACCGATATTCCCGATTATGCCGAGCAAATGCAACAAGAAGCCCTTGCCGTAAACAGCCTCGTACAAACACCGAAAAATCTTGCTATACCCTTTGCAGGATACGTGACAACCAAGTATCATCAAAAAGCCCTTCGCGCACGGCGCACCGCGCACTTTATGGAATTTGAGAAAATACTCTATGGCGAGCATTCGCAAACTGTCAGAGACCACCATCAACCGTATCGCGGCGGGCGAGGTCATTGAACGCCCCGCGTCCGTTGTCAAAGAACTGGTGGAAAATGCGCTGGATGCAGGCGCAACACAGATAGATGTCGCCCTAGAAGACGGCGGCAAAAGCCGCATTATCATTAGTGACAATGGCAGCGGCATGGGCATTGATGATGTACAGTTGGCGATTGAGCGGCATGCCACTTCCAAACTCAAGGATGAAACCTTGGTCGATATAAAAACACTTGGTTTTAGGGGGGAAGCCCTGCCTTCGATTGCCTCGATTAGCCGCCTTGCGATTACTACCCGCCTTAAAGGGAGTAATGAAGCATGGCAGTTGAAAATTGCGGGCGGTAGTAGTCCCATGCTCACCCCTGCCGCAGGCATTGACGGCACCCGCATGGAAGTAACCGATTTATTTTTTGCCACCCCTGCCCGCCTTAAATTTCTGAAATCTGCTCAATCCGAAGTGCTCCATATCAATGAAGTGATTGATAGGCTCAGCATGGCACACCCCACCATCGGTTTTTCTGTTAGCCATAACGGCAAAAAACAGGTGGTGTATCCTGCCAATGAAGGTGCCTTGTCCGATGTGCGCCTTGCGCGTCTAAAAGCAGTCATGGGGAAAGATTTTGCCGAGAATGCCTTTAAAGTGGAAGCCGAACGGGAGGGGCATATCCTCACAGGGTATTGCGGCTTTCCCACGCTCAGCCGTGCAACCTCCACCATGCAATTTTTGTTTGTGAATAATCGCCCTGTACGGGACAAACTCTTAGGCACAGCGGTGCGCGTTGCGTACCAAGATTTCTTGAGTGGTGGGCGCTATCCGTATTGCGCCCTGTTTGTTGATGTGCCTCCAGAAGATGTGGATGTCAACGTGCACCCTGCCAAAACAGAAGTGCGCTTTCGCGACGCGAATCTCGTTAAAAGCCTGATTATTGGGGCGATTAGGGAAAGCTTACGTGGCGGGGCATCACAACAAAGCGCAACCACGATTGCCAGCCAAACCTTACAAGCGTTTCGGGGGAACACACCAAGTTATGCACCACGCCCCAGCTTTGCCACACCACCACGGATAGTGCCGCAAGCACTCTATGAAACGCAAAAACCGCTAGTATTTGCCGACCCCTTGCAACCGAGTATCAAGCCTGTTGCACCGCCTTCTGTTCCTATCGCAACACCCGTTGGAGAAGACGATCATCCTCTGGGGGCAGCGTGTGCCCAACTCCATAAAACCTACGTCATCGCGCAAACAGCGGATGGGTTAGTGATTGTTGACCAACACGCCGCCCACGAACGGCTTGTCTATGAACGCATGAAAGCGCAACTCGAGGCAACAGGCATTGCACGACAAGCCCTCTTGCTCCCCGAGGTGATTGAGCTGGAAAATCGCCCACACCACGCGTTATTAGAACGACAAGAGGAGCTAGAAACCTTAGGGCTTGTGCTTGAACCCTTTGGGGAGAAGGCTGTACTCGTGCGTGAGGTACCGGCATTGTTGGGAAAAATCAATCTACAAAGCATGGTGCGTGATCTCGCCGATACCTGTGCGGAGCTGGAAAACAGCGTCTCTTTAAAAGAAAAATTGCAAGAAGTGTGTGCCACAATGGCGTGCCATGCCAGTGTGCGAGCAGGACGTGTATTATCTACCATCGAAATGAATGCCCTCTTGCGGGAAATGGAAAACACGCCCCATTCAGGACAATGCAACCATGGTCGCCCCACGTTTGTATCGCTCTCGCTGAAAGATATTGAGAAGCTATTTGGACGACGATAGGTTCAGCTTACCCAGATAAAGTGTTTTCAAAGGCCGATGAAAAAAGTACCGCTTTATTTGTGATAATGTAACTACCTAGCTACGGTCATCTTCTGATCCTCAAGGGACGAGGCACTAGAGGCTAGGCACGAAGAAAAAGAAGGGACTATTTTGATACTCTTTCTTTTCCTCGTCCCTAGTGCCTAGCGCCCCGTGCGTTGAAGAGTAGCTAGGGAGTTACATGATAATACTATTTGAGCGAAGGACGGGATACTAGCCCCCCACCCGCTGCCGCCGATAACTCAGTGCCTCTGCAATATGAAGTTTTGTCACGCCCGTTGCCCCGCTCATATCCGCCATGGTACGCGCTACACGCAACACACGATTATAGCCGCGTGCAGACAGCTTGAATTTTTCGGCTGCTTGGGTGAGAAGCTCTTGCCCCGCCGCATCAGGGGCGGCAACGGTGTATAACAAATCCCCATCCACTTGGGCATTACAACTAATCCCTTTGTTTTTATAGCGCTCTGTTTGTATCTCCCGCACCTGCGCCACCCGTGCCGCCACTTCCGCGCTACTCTCTCGTGCAGGTGGCAAACTTAAGTCTTCCGCCGTCACCGCAGGCACATCAATATGCAGATCAATCCTGTCAAACATTGGGCCTGAAATTTTAGACTGATACTCTAAGCCACAGCGAGGCGCTTTAGAACACGCAAGCGAGGCATCATCCAAATGCCCACAACGGCACGGGTTCATGGCAGCCACCAACTGAAACCGTGCAGGATACGTGATGTGTGCATTCGCACGGGCAATTGTCGCACTCCCTGTTTCCAACGGTTGCCGTAATGATTCTAACGTCGCGCGATTAAATTCTGGCAACTCATCAAGAAATAACACCCCCTGATGCGCCAAGGATAT
>JBILKT010000195.1:0-3287 GCA_044376545.1 Alphaproteobacteria bacterium | reverse complement strand
TTTTCTAGGGCGATTGGCGTTGTCAAGCCTCGCTTCGGAAGCCGCACGTACCTTTATGTACGCTTACGTTTCCTCAGCAAGTCTTTCCTAGCCACTCATCCCGATAAAAGGGTTTTTAGAGGTGCCCTATGTTTAAAACAGCGTGCAGTTTTTTTAAAGCAAGGCGTGCACGAGACTTAACAGTGCCCAATGCAACGCCCTCTTGTTTGGCAATTTCCTGATGGCTACGGCCTTCAAAGAAGTTTTTGTATATCACAGTAAATTGTTCAGGATTAAGCACTTTCAAGGCTTTGCGCACATCTTTTTTTGTATCTCCACTAGAGTTTTCTAGTGTGACTGCTTCAAGCGGTGCCTCAAGAAAAACTTCAGGATACTGTTCCTTGCGCAGTTTATCGATTTTTTTATGCCGTGCGATGGTGTAAATCCATGTTGCAGCACTGGCTTTTTCAGGGTCAAATAACCCTGCTTTCCGCCACACGGTTAAAAATGTTTCCTGAATAATTTCTTCTGCAACACTCGGGGATGCACCGCCTTTTATCAGCCAACTTTTGACTTTCGGTGCGTAGTGCTGAAAAAGCATGATAAAGGCTTGTTGGTCGTGTTGTTGTGCAATGCGTGTAAGCAAGACAGCAGGATTGCTTTTTGTGAGTGCTGTGGTAGTGTCGGTCTTGGTTTCACACATAAGAGCTTGTCCCGAAATTAACGCATAAGTTTAAAATGATCTTTTTGGCTGCAAAACCACTCCAAAATAGGGAAAATACCCCAGTATATCCCGCTATTTTGGGGTAATGACAATTCCACCTAAGCTAATCACTGTGCCCTTCGGGCTTGTGTTTAGCAAGGTTCATTGGCTTGCGCGTGAAAAAGCGTAACTACCCATCCCCCTATAAAATTTGCAATACATTGATTTTCAATGATTTTATTTTTGGCATTTTACCAAATCAGGGACAAAAACGCTGTTTTTGACCTCAAAAACTGGAAAATAGCACTCAGGCAAAAAATAAAATCATTCAAAATCAGTGTTTTGTGTCATTATAGGGGGGCTGGGTAGTTACGAAAAAGCGATGCTTTTTCCCTGCTCGCTGCACAAAAATCTCGATTTTCTCCTCATGCGTTAATTTCGGGACAAGCTCTAATAGACGAGTACTTTTTACAATGCGTTCCCAACACTTTATTTTTGCGCTGTTTGTTGTGCTTGGCGCGATTATAACAGCTCCAGCACAGGCTGCAAGCCCCCGTTTACTGCTACAACAGGGCGATTGGAAAGCATACACCCTTCCCAACGAAGAAGGAAAAGTCTGTTATGTTGTCGCAAAGCCGCAAAGAATAGAGGGTGGTTCTAAAGGGCGCGGTATCACTTATTTTTTTATTAATTTTCGTCCGCGTTTGGAAATTAAAAACGAAGTCCTTGTCGAAGCAAGATTCCCCTACAAGCAAGACTCAACCGTAACCGTTACCGTGGGGGAAAATTCTTTTGTTTTTGTCACAGAAAACACCCGTGCATGGCAAACAGGCACAGGGACAGATAGGGCGCTGGTAAACGCTATGCAACGCTCAAAAAGCATGACAGTGCAGAGCATTTCTGCCCAAAATACGCGCATAACAGAGACGTATTCGCTGCGCGATTTTTCCGATGTATATAACGCAGCTGCCAAAGATTGTGGGGGATCGTAGGCGCATACTCTATTGCAGCGTACTCACCAACGTATACCCATAAAACTCGCTGCCTCTGCGGCAAACACACCGCACCACGGGCTTGTTGTCATATGTGCCTCTGGCCGCCGTTTTTATGCACAGCTGTTTGCAAGCAGAGCCGCTTTCAAAATAGACTGTCTCTTGGGTTGCTGTTGGCGTACCATTAAAAAGGTAAAGAATAAGCATCCAGTTTGCCATCTCACTGCACTCCCTTTTTATGGGACGACAGGATGACATTTTCATGACGATGTCAAGCTTATAGCTTATAATACTCCGTCGATTTCTTGCAGGCACAATGCACCACCTGCTCGCCTTGATACACGCCTTCTTTCATAATCGTTGCACATGTCGCACGACACTGACCCGCTAACTCAACAGATTGTGTTTTAACAGTGGGCTGTAGCGTTCCGTTAAAAATATAGATAATAAGAACCCAAGAAATCATATGTATTCCTGATGGGCATCAGGCTGAGGGCATCAGGCAACAGGAAAATATCACTGATGCCTGAAGCCTCACGCCTAATGCCCCCTAACTCGGTTGATAATTCGGTGACTCACGCGTGATGGTTATATCATGAACATGGCTTTCACGCATCCCCGCTGTAGTAATTTGGATGAATTCTGCTTTTTCCTGCATCTCCGCAATGGTGGCGCATCCTGTATAGCCCATTGAAGCACGCAAGCCGCCCGTGAGTTGATAAAGAATGCCACTGAGTGCGCCCTTATACGGCACACGTCCTTCCACGCCTTCGGGAACAAATTTTTGTGCGTTTGTCACTTCACTTTGAAAATATCTATCGGCTGAGCCTTGCGCCATTGCACCCACTGACCCCATGCCGCGATAGGATTTATACGACCGCCCTTGATAGAGGAGCGTTTCGCCGGGGGCTTCTTCTGTGCCCGCAAAAAGCGAGCCTAACATCACCACATTGGCGCCTGCTGCAATCGCTTTTGCCACATCGCCTGAATAGCGAATGCCGCCATCGGCAATAACAGGAATAGTGTGTTGCCTGCAGGCTTTCGCGCAATCAGAAACCGCCGTGAGCTGCGGCACGCCAACGCCCGCCACAATCCGCGTGGTGCAAATTGACCCCGGCCCGATGCCTACTTTTACCGCATCCACACCCGCTTCAATCAACGCAAGGGCAGCACTCGCCGTTGCCACATTCCCCGCAATTAATTGGGTGCGATTTTTTGACGCATTGAGCGTGCGAATGGTGTCTAATACTTTGGCTGAATGGCCGTGGGCGGTGTCGACCACCACCGCATCAACCCCCGCAACAAACAGGGCTTCCGCACGCTCAATCCCTGCTGTGCCCGTGCCTGTGGCCGCTGCAACACGCAACCGTCCTTGGGTGTCTTTACAAGCATTGGGGTGTTGTTGTGCTTTCTCGATGTCCTTCACGGTGATAAGCCCGATGCAGCGATACGCCTCATCCACCACCACTAATTTCTCAATGCGATGCTGGTGCAGCAATTTTTGCGCGTCTTGTTTGCTCACGCCCTCTTTAACGGTGATAAGATTCTCTGCCGTCATCAGCGTGCTAACGGGTTGCTGCACGTTTTGGGCAAAGCGTACATCGCGGTGGGTA
>JBILKT010000196.1:0-3287 GCA_044376545.1 Alphaproteobacteria bacterium | reverse complement strand
GCGCAATTCTCAGGCGTTTTACCAGCACAATCTGGCCACGTATCTCTACTTACATTAAGCGTTGTTCCCCCTTCCAGATAGGCGCACATTCTTGCAGAAAGCATTGGATCGTTGGGATCGATATTATATTGTCTGATAAGTCTTTGTGCGGCGGCATTGGGTGTAAACTTACGGCCAACACAACTGCACATTTTATTATATGTTTGCTCTCTTCCTTGAATTCGAACGTCAATAAAGGTGAAAAGAATTTTTCCATCGGGATCGTTTCTTGCCGCAGGACAGGCACTATGCGCCGCGAATCCAGGTTTAATAAAGCGATTAAGGCAACTTTCGTCACGAGCTTGTAACGTGGCAGGTCCATTTTGATTGCTGCAAAACCCAATATTCCACTTTCCGTTACCACTATCTTTATGCCCGCAATAAGCCTGTGTAATAGTTCCGTTCGCGTTACAGTTTCCTTCTGATCTACAAACTTTTTGTGCAATAGAGCCATACACAGGATCGTTCATAATCTTCGAAAAACTAGCAGACGGCGAACAGCTTGCTCCCCACGCCTCCGTATGCCCCAACACCAACAGCACCACGGTAAACATCAGGCAGGAGAGAGCTTTTCTCATGTCACTTTCCCCTGCGCCATAACCGCTGCCCTATCGGTTGCTAAATCTTTCCCTTTGGTGGCGGCACTTGTTGCCAT
Source organism: Alphaproteobacteria bacterium (assembly GCA_044376545.1). Lineage (GTDB taxonomy): Bacteria > Pseudomonadota > Alphaproteobacteria > JAJTHO01 > CANGXP01 > CANGXP01. Next base: position 2,593 of record JBILKT010000196.1, on the reverse strand, counting down.
TTTCTCCATGCTGCTAGCATAATCAGCGGCAACGCTTGTGTCTAAGCCGCGTCCTTGCACGTCATCAGGATCAGCAAAGGCGGCAGAGAAACTTTTTACCTTGCTCATCATCACGTTGCCTAGCCACGCAATCGTCCAAAGCTGTAAGAAGAGGGCAGAATTCAACAAAAACGGCACGGTGTTGCCTTCTGCATCGTGCAGCACTTCTGTAACAGCCGCAGTGCACAGGGCGATAATCACCCCAATGAGCATTAACTCAAAGGCAGACTGCACAATGCCGCGCAACCCCGCCACCATAAAACTCCGCGTTGCGGGGAACACCGCCGCTGCAATAAATAACGGACTGAGCATACTCAAAAGTGTCCAGCGGATAACAATATCGGCAATGCGAAACGGCAAATTCATGTATAAAGGCAACCACGTCAGCAGCAAAATGCCGCCCCCAATAAACGCGAGAAAGGCGGTAAAGATGCCCCCTGCAACCGCTTCTGGTGCAGCGGCAATAAAATCTACGACTTTACCCCAAACGTTTAGAGAATTAAGAAGATCAGCGTATTTATCCGCAAAATACAATGCAAAGTTATCTGTTGCTGACTGTGGCGTCTTGTTTTTCTTGCCTTGTAGCATTGCTGCAAACATCGCTTTCACAGAAAAAGCCAGCCCCGTATAAATCGTGTCTTGCATTTCCTTTGTAAGACAGGTGAGGGCTTTACCAATTTTTGCAGAATCCGTTGCCACTGTCGCCTTGGGATCAATGGTTATATTATCTGTACAGCCAAAGCGGATTTGGCTGTCTGTCCCCACAACAATCCCATTCGCCTTGGCTAAAATAGTGCCCGTGTAATTCGCGCCACTCACAATGACGGGGGCATAAATATATTTCCAGTAACTACCAAAACTGAGCAGCATCGTGCCCACAATCAACGTAATGCCAAGGCGCGTGACAATGCCGTTAAAAATACCCGTCACTCTATCCAAAGGGCCAAACGGGAATAAGAGTTTGCCCACTTGCAGCGCAATCCACAACGCAACGCTAACGGACAACAATCCCACCGTGCCCTTTTGAATGCCGTTGTAAACCTTTTCGCCTAACTCTCCCGTTACCGCGACCATTTTCTCGATGATGTCGCACGTTGCACAGGCACTAGTGGGAATAAGAACGCCAAGATACACGCCGCCTTCGCAGGATACCTCCCCTGACTGCAACCCAACATTACAATTTTGATCCTTAGTTTTTTTGCAAAACTCTTGCACAAACACTTGCGCATTTCCACCATATCCCTGATTCGTCCCAGCGCAAATACCTGCTTTCTCAGCCAAATCTTCAAGTTGTGTTTTCTGCGCGGGATTAAGAGAGCACGTTTTAGGATTGATAAGCGCATCAATTTTTGTTGCGCACGTTTCTGCTGTTGTTTTGCTACCGCACGTCAGGCTACTCCCAACGGCTGTGACAGCGTCAGTGGGTTTATCTCCTTTGCATTTCTCGTCGGTTGTTCGGATGGTGCAATAGCTTTGTATAAGCGTTTGTGTTGCAACAAGCGTCATCACATCGCACGCACCGCTCGCGCCTTTGGTTGTGTCTTTACCACCATTTTTTGCAATGGCAGCGGCCGTGACAACGGCAATATCTTGCGCAGGCGTGGTGGGGTACGAGTCGAAAAAATTGTTTTTACAGGCCTCTTTCATGTTAAACAGAGCGCCTGATTTCATGAGTTGGCTAACTGTTGCGGTGATAGTGGCGGGGCATTTCACCCCTATTTCTGGTCGTGTTTCAACAACCTCCGTTGCTGCCGCTGCTTGTTCTGCATTCCCCAGCAATACCCCAAGCAACACCCCAAACACCAGCACTGCTTTCACAAGCATTCTTGCACTTTTGAGAAAGGAGCCGTTTTTAATGTGCATGATAATATTCATCAAATTACAATCATTATGTGAATTTTATCATGTTTTATATTTTTTTGGAAGGGATTTGTTTGGAAATCTTTCCAGACCCCGTTATAAAAACGGGGTGACGTTTGTAAGGAGATAAGAATTATCAGACCCCGTCATGAAGACGGGGTGACGTTCTGTACAAAACGCGTCACCCCGTCTTTATGACGGGGTCTGGTACTTATTGATTCCAGACCCCGTGACAAGCACGGGGTGACAGACTTTTATACCTTTTGCACATGAAGAATGTGCAACGTTTCGCTCAAGCGCCGCGCGGGCTTTACCGCTCGCAAGATTTTTTTGATAATCTTGAGGTGCGAGCGGTATACATCAGCAGCCCTTTTCCGAAACGCGATACACCACGCGCCGATACAGCCGCAGCCTCCACGCAGACTGATACACCCATTCCTTTAATTTTGCCTTAAGACGCGGGGTATTGAACCAAAAAAGGCTAGCATTCCGCACCATCCCCAGCGGCAGCGGGAGGGCGTAGTTGCGGGTGATGTCCCACACGCGCGGGGCATAATGATGTGTGGTGCGATAGCGATAGCTCAAATCCGCCGCAAAAAAAGGCTTACGGGAAAACGAGGTGAGAGACTGCACCGCATAAAACATCCCCGTTTGGGCATAGCGTTGCCACAGTTCCCACATGTCTAGGCTGCCA
>JBILKT010000194.1:0-3309 GCA_044376545.1 Alphaproteobacteria bacterium | reverse complement strand
GGGTATACGGGAGTATTTTCCCTATTTTGGAGTGATTTTGCAGCCAAAAAGATCAATTTTAAACTTGTGCGTTCGTTTCGGGACAAGCTCTAAAGCCAATTTTGTTGGCTTCTGCCGTATTTTGGCGTGATTTTAGGCCTGCTCATGCACAAAGGGTTGTAGATTGGCTCCCCTGTAGCGGTTCTCGCAGTGCAAAAAGTTGCGATGGTCCCGATCGAATGCCGTGCGAGCGGCATACGATATAAAATTATAAAATAAAGGGCACTTCTAAAAACCCTTTTATCGGGATGAGTGGCTAAGGAGCGAGGCTTGAAAAAGCACTGCTTTTTCAAACGTAAGCAAGTAGAGCCTTGGCTTTCACAAGCGAAAGTGCAGTGAAAGACTTTAGGCGCAACTGCAATGCGAGGAAACGTAAGCGTACATAAGGGTACGTGCGGCTTTTGAAGCGAGGAGGCAAAAAGCACTGCTTTTTGACCCGCAAGCCAATGAGCCTTACCAAACACAAGCCCCAAAGGGCGAAGTGATTGGTTTAGGCGGAATTGACTTGACAACGCCAATCGCCCTAGAAAAGAAGTTTTTAGAGGCGCCCTAAAGAGAATGATATGAAAGCGACAACAGCTATGCCCCTTACCGATGAAGAATTGCTCTCCCAACAAGCGGGGGAAGACTACGGCGCGGATTCTATTAAGGTTCTGCGCGGCTTGGATGCGGTGCGCAAACGGCCGGGGATGTATATCGGTGATACCGATGATGGATCAGGGCTGCATCATATGGTGTATGAAGTCGTGGATAACGCCATTGATGAAGCGTTGGCAGGACATTGCGATACCGTAACCGTGCTGATTAACCCCGATAAATCTGTTACTGTAAAAGATAATGGGCGCGGTATTCCTGTGGATATTCACGCCGAAGAGGGCATTTCTGCGGCTGAAGTGATTATGACGCAGCTCCATGCAGGCGGGAAATTCGACCAAAATTCTTACAAGGTTTCAGGGGGACTCCACGGCGTGGGGATTTCCGTGGTGAATGCGTTGTCTGAATGGTTAGAATTGCGCATTAAACGGAATGGCAAGTTGCACTACATGCGCTTTTCACACGGGGATTCTGATGCGCCGTTGGCTATTGTGGGCGATGTGCCAATGAGCGACACAGGCACAGAAGTTACCTTTTTTCCGTCCGATAAAACCTTCACCAACATTCATTTTGATTTTGCAACGCTGGAACATCGCCTGAGAGAGCTTGCATTCCTTAACTCTGGTGTCAAAATCCACGTTGAAGACAATCGCGCTGATGAAGAAAAGAAAGTAACGGATTTTTACTTTGAAGGCGGCGTAAAAGCGTTTGTGCAGTATCTGGATAAGGCAAAAAGCCCGCTACACTCCACCATTTACATTAAAGGCGAAAAGGACGGTATTACTGTTGAACTCGCGCTGGGCTGGAATGATAGCTATCACGAGAAAGTGTTGTGTTTTACCAACAATATTCCGCAGAAAGACGGCGGTACGCACCTTGCGGGCTTCCGTGGCGCACTCACCCGCATGGTCAACAGCTATGCGAATGAATCGGGGATTGCCAAGAAAGAAAAAATCGCGCTCACGGGCGATGATGCGCGGGAAGGCTTAACCTGCGTGCTATCGGTGAAAGTACCTGATCCGAAATTCTCCTCACAAACCAAAGATAAGTTGGTGAGTTCAGAAGTGCGCCCTGTGGTGGAGAGCATCTGTGCGGATCAACTCAATCAATGGTTTGAAGAGCATCCGAATGACGCGAAAAAAATCGTCAGCAAGGCTTACGAGGCTGCGGCTGCTCGCGATGCAGCCCGTCGCGCACGGGAACTCACCCGCAAAAAGGGTGCGCTTGATATTGCAACGCTCCCAGGGAAATTGGCGGATTGTGCCGAGAAAAACCCTGAAGTGTGCGAGTTGTTCATTGTGGAAGGGGATAGTGCGGGTGGCTCTGCCAAGCAGGCGCGAAACCGTGCTAACCAAGCGATTCTGCCGTTACGCGGAAAAATTCTCAACGTAGAACGCGCCCGTTTTGACAAAATGTTGAGCAGTCAAGAAATCGGGACGCTGATTGCAGCCCTTGGCGCAGGCATTGGCGAGAACGACTTCAACCCTGATAAAATTCGCTATCACAAAGTCATCATCATGACCGATGCGGACGTGGACGGGAGCCATATTCGGACACTGCTGCTTACGTTCTTCTATCGACAGATGCCGAAACTGATTGAGCGGGGGTATCTCTATATCGCGCAACCCCCGCTCTATCGCGCTAAAAAGGGCAATTCGGAAGTGTATTTGAAAGATGCAGAAGCATTCGACAAATACCTGATTGATGGCGTGTTGGCAGATGCGGTGTTGACCTTGCATAATGGCACGCAAATCAGCCGTGCCGATTTAGAGCAAACCCTCACCATCGCACGGCAAGCGAAAAAAGCCATGGATAGCTTGGGCCGCAAACTCGGTAACGCGTTGTTGCTAGAGCAAGTAGCGTTGGCAGGCTTGCTTTCTGAGCCAACCGAAGAGCGCGTGCAAGCATTCCTTGCCGCCCTGAACCCCACTGAGAAAACAGCATGGAATGCGACCATGTTAAGCGATGGCGGGTTTACGCTCCAGCGCACGCATTTAGGGGTGTATGAAGAAAACACGTTTGATACCGTGTTGCTTGCCACCAATGAAGCAAAACGCCTGCATGGCTTGCAGCCTACCTTGGTGGATATTTTCAAGAGTCCTGCAACGCTCACCCTTAAAGACACGCCCCAAGAAATTAACGGCGCGGCAGCGTTGGTGACGGCGATTTTAGAGGCGGGCAAAAAAGGCTTGGCAATCCAACGCTATAAGGGATTGGGCGAGATGAACCCCGAGCAATTGTGGGAAACCACGCTAGATCCTGATGCCCGCACGTTGTTGCAAGTGCGTGTCAACCACGATGACGAGGCAGAGCAAGTCTTCTCAACCCTGATGGGCGATGTGGTGGAGCCGCGCAAAGAATTCATTCAAGCAAATGCCTTAAGAGTTGAAAATTTGGATGTGTAATACCATCTGAATACCAATCCGCTTAAGTTTCTGAAAGATTTCTGGGCCAGCCTCCCACTGCGCAAGCGCCTGCGCGGCGAGTCGCTGGGGATTCTCCTTGAGTGAGCAACCACCCCGAGCGAATCCCCAGCCCCCGCCTTCGCGAGGATAAACTCCAGCTGGGGTCCATTTTTCTTTGGATTTCAAAGATGGTTGGTATAAATTGGGTTGACTACTGCAACACCACCTCAACACGGTCGCGAGGTACGCCGCCTGCATAGTCATAGCCTTT
>JBILKT010000193.1:0-3327 GCA_044376545.1 Alphaproteobacteria bacterium | reverse complement strand
GTTTTCTCCTTGTTATATAAAATACTATAGTAGTTTTTGACAAAAATCACAATAGAAACTGGAGCGTCCCCCTCAGGGCGATTGCATTAGAAAAAATAACTCATTGAAAAACAATGATTTTTCAGAATTTTAACATTAAAGCCTATCGCGTAACATATTGTTTTTAAAGGAATAAAATTCCTAATGCGATTGCCCTGGCGTCCCCCTTGGGTGATTTTCTATCTCTGCAACAGGCATCGTGATCATAAACCCAAAACGGCGCGGATCATTATAGGGCACCTCTAAAAACCCTTTTATCGGGATGAGTGGCTAAGGAGCGAGGCTTGAAAAAGCATTGCTTTTTCAAACGTAAGCGTACTTAGGGGTACGTGCGGATTCAGAAAATTTTATTGACAACGCCAATCGCCCTAGAAAAGAGGTTTTTAGAACTGCCCTTAGGAATTTAAGCGGATTGGTATAATAGCAACGCCCCCTGTGCATAGCCTACTCTATGCACACATCTTTCAAGAATCCTTCCTTTTCAAGGGGGTGTAGGATTCGGGGTATGCAAATAACTCTTTGAAAAAAAATAATTACTTTCCAAAGATGTGTGCATAGGGTAGGTGCATAGCCAAGCGCAAGCGTTTTATCCATATAATCAGAGAGGGTGGTGCCCCAGGGCAATCGCATTAGAAATTTTATTCCTTTAAAAACAATACGTTACGCGATAGGCTTTAATGTTGAAATTCTGAAAAACCATTATTTTTCAATTGGTTATTTTTTCTAATGCAATCGCCCTGGGTGGTGCCCGCCGTGCTGGTGGAGAGAATAACCGTCCAATACAGGGCAGTACAAGGCATAAAAAAAGGGGCAGCTTTCGCCACCCCTCTTCTTACATGATCGTCAAACACAGTTCAGACTAGAACGCGAGTGATGTCCCAAGGATAACAACAGTTGCATCGTTGTTAAACTGGGTGCTGCTGTCTGTACCTTTGTAGTTGAAGTTTGTGCCTTCAACGTAGGTGCTTAAACCCGGAGCAACTTTGTATGTTACACCAACGCTATAGGCGTTAAGTTTGTCATCACCCGTAACTGTTTGGTCGCCTTCGTTACGTGAGAACAACGCGTTTGTTCCAACGATGAAAGGGCCTGTTTCGTATTGCAGACCAACGTTGTATGCTTCCGCTTCATCGTTGTTAGACAAGTCTTGTCTGTAACCAGACTCGCCTTGTGTTACGTAACCACCACCGAAGGTGAAGCCTTCATAGCCTAATTGCAAACCAGCTTGAACAGCGTTCAAATCTTGGTATTTGCTTGCTGGAGTCGTGCTATTTTCTTTTGCATCAGCACCAACGTAGCCCAAAGACCCCTTAACGCCAACGCCTTCAAATTCGCCTTCGTAATTCACGACGAATTCTCTGTAGCTGTCAAAAGAATCAACATTCAACAAACCGTTTGTTGTGCCAGAAGTCCCCGCAAAAACACCTGAACGGTTGTTTTTGGTTTGTGAACCGTCTGGTGCAAAGCTTGCGCCGAACTGGAAGCCTTCATAACGAGGAGAGAAGTAGGTGATTTTTGTCGCACCGTTGTCATCGAACGCATAAAAGCCATTGTCGATACCCGCTGTTGTTTGCAAACCATCGGGGTGACCCGTTGATGTAGCGAACTGTGCGTATTGGCCTTTAACACCACCTGTACCGAAGTCTGAAGGCGCGGTTACAGCTAAACGCTCAGCAGCACCATCAGCAGCACCCACTTCAACGGTACCATACTGACCTTCAACGTAGATAACGTACTCATCTGTTGCATCAACATCGTTTTGGCCAGGGAGCAACTGGATGCGCGCACCGTAGTCTACAACATCGTTATTATTGCTTTTTACAGTCAATATCACGCTTGAATCCACTTCAGAGGTGTAATCACGTTGTTGGAAGTTTTGTTTTTCACGCACGATTCCAGCGTGGTAGTCAATTTTACCACCCAAATAAATGGTGAGTGGGGCAGTTGTTGCCGTTTGAGCAGCAGCAGCTTGAGAAAGCGCGAAAGCGCCAACCATAGCCGTGGTGCTGAGTAAAAACTTTTTCATTATTTGTTTCTCCATCCTTAGTGAAAAAGGACTCAAAAGAGCCATTTTGTAGATATCATAATCAAGAAATCTCGGCCTAAGGCAATATTTTTTACAGTTCTTCGGTGAAAAGAAGAGGTGCTGTGTGGTTTTTACGCCACAAAGATTTCCGCAGACAGGAGACGGTGAAACGTCATTTTCACGCATTTTACAAGTAAAAAACAAGCCCTGCGACACGTTTTATAGAACGTGTGTGATAAAGCCGCGAAATATTTTTAGGCGTTACACCGCCCAAAGGATAGACGGGTAGGCGTGCTTGCCGCGCAATATGGCGGTATTGATAGACACCCAAGGTTTTGCCATGAGGGTGGCTTTGCGTGGGGAATACGGGGCTGAGCAACACGGCATCTACTCCCGCTCGCTCTGCACGCTTCAAGGCAGGCAAGGAATGCACCGCTGTGGTGAGAATAAAGCGTTTTTTTAAGTGCGGGAGATTGAGTGTGCCTCGCTGTTTAAGCGTTTTTTCGGGCAAGTGTAGGTGTTGTAGGCGATGTTTTGCCGCAAGGGCAGGAGAGTTGACCGAAAAATGATGGGGGAAACTTACGTGCGATTTTAAGATTTTGAGGCGTTTTTCTTGGGCTGTTGCACGCCAGTGTCGCACAATAATCAACAAGGGTTGCCGCTGCCAACGGTGCAGAATTTTCACATAGTCAACATCGCGCTCAGCATCGGTGAGCAGAATTGCCCTTGGCAACAGAGATTTACGCCTTAGAATAGAGTGTATGAATAGCATTGCGCAAAATCTTGCACAGATTACCAGCCTTCTGCAACAATCTTCGCCGCACACACAACTTATTGCCGTTTCAAAAACGCATCCTGTTGCAGCGATTGAACAGGCGATAGCGTGGGGGCAACGGGTGTTTGGGGAAAATCGAGTGCAAGAGGCACTCCAAAAATTCCCCGCCTTAAAAAAGTACTACCCCGATATAGAGCTGCATCTGCTTGGCGCACTGCAAACCAATAAAATTAAAGAAGCGATAGAATGCTTTGATGTTATTGAAACTTTAGACAGAAAAAAACTAGCGGATGCCTTTGCCAAGGAGCAGGCACGCGGCGCGGTATTACCTAAGCTGTATATCCAAGTCAACACAGGCAATGAGCCGCAAAAGGCGGGGGTTTTGCCACAGGATGCCCCTCAGTTTATCTTGTATTGCAAAGATACCCTGCGTCTGCCCGTGGTAGGGCTGATGTGCATTCCGCCTGTGGATGAACCCCCTGCACCC
>JBILKT010000192.1:0-3342 GCA_044376545.1 Alphaproteobacteria bacterium | reverse complement strand
AGCAGCGCCGTCGGGATGTGAAAAAATCCCTGAAATACTATGTCAACTATTGCAACCAGCATAATCATGCGGCTACGTTCTACCTCGATTATTGCACCGATGTGGTGGGGAAATTGACCGACGTTGCGGAAAAAGTGATTGCGGATTTCCCTAACTGTGTGTTTTTCGGTAGTAAACTCATTTTTGACAATGAGAGTATTTTCAAGCAGATGCTTCATAACCAAACGGCGTATATGATACAGCGGCGCTTGCACACCATGAACAAGCCGATGATTATTTTGCCGATTCGGGTGTGAAGTAAGAACATTAAAAGGATACATACACAATGGGACTGTTCGGCTTCGGTAAATCAGGCAAAGGTGGGGAAGAGCAACCTCCTGTTAGGCAAGAGGAAATTGTCCCCATTGCGCTTGCAACCTTGTTGTTGGACACAGCCTTAGTCAATGGCGTGTTAGAGGCGGTGGATCAGCAGAAAATCCAACGGTTTCTAGAGCAGAAACTTGGCTGCACACGGGCGCAAGCGGCGCACTTCCTACAAGAAGCGGATGCAGAATTGCAAAAGCCTGACTATTTTTACACCTGCCTCAAAACCCTCAAAGATAGCTTTGATGCGGCGGGGCGGTTGAAAATTCTGGAAATGGTGTGGGGCGTAGTGCAAGCCGATGCGATCACTGACCCAACAGAAATTGCGACCGTGCGCCGCATTTCAGGGCTGTTGAATATTTCTGAGGCGGAGTGTGAGGGCGTGCGCGTAATGGTGGAAGAACAAAATCAGCGGCGGCAGTTTTAGCGGGGCTGGTATGGGGTATCGGGTTTCGTATATAGATATCCTCCTTAACCCTGCAGCAAACTTTGCAAAACCAGACCCCGTCATGAAGACGGGGTGACGAATTTTGTGTCAAAGACGAATTTTGTTGCTGAACGTCCCCCCGTTTTTATAACGGGGTCTGGAAAATAAACGTGCAGGTTTAAGGGGGGGGGGTATAAAAATCCCCCAACGAAACCCCAAACCCCCTCCCCGAAACCCGATAAAAACAAATTCACTTGAAAACCCGTCGTTTCCTCGTAATATAGTGCGCTCATTAAAGGAGTATTTTAAATGGCTTACGTTGTAACGGACGCGTGTATTCGGTGCAAATATACAGATTGCGTGGAAGTGTGCCCTGTTGACTGTTTTTATGAGGGCGAAAACATGCTGGTGATTAACCCCGATGAGTGCATTGATTGCGGGGTGTGCGAGCCTGAGTGCCCCGCAGAAGCGATTGTGTCTGATAGCACGAGCGGTGTGGAAAAATGGCTAGAAATTAACCGCACCTATTCTGAGTCTTGGAAAAACATTACCAAGAAAAAAGACGCGCTGCCTGATGCCGATGATTGGAAGGGCAAAACAGGCAAAGAAGAGTTTTTTAGCGAAGCATCGGGAGCCTAAAAAGCATGGAAAACGCCCCGCTTCGTATTGGCATTGTTGGCTTAGGAACGGTGGGGGCAAGCGTTGTAAACTTGCTGCATAATGAGGCGGGGGCACTGGCACAGCGCTCCCCCCGTCCGTTGCAGTTGGTGGCTGTTTCTGCGCGTGATGCGGGGCGGAGCAGGGGGCTGGATCTTACCAACATTCAATGGATTGAGGATCCCGTTGCCCTTGCCGTGCATCCTGATATTGATGTGGTGGTGGAGCTTATTGGCGGGATGGAAGGCCCAGCCCATGCGGTGGTGGAAGCCGCCTTGGCAGCTGGCAAGTCTGTTGTGACCGCAAATAAATCGTTGCTGGCGCATCATGGTTTTGCGTTGGCGCAATTAGCAGAAAAAAACGGCGCGACATTGGCGTTTGAAGCGGCAGTGGCCGGCGGTATTCCCATTATCAAAGCGTTGCGTGAGGGGGGGGCTGCCAACACCATTGAGAAATTTTATGGTATTTTGAACGGCACCTGCAATTACATTCTCACCACCATGAAAAAGACGCGCGCGGATTTTAACGATGTGTTGGCAGAAGCCCAGCATTTGGGGTATGCAGAGTCTGACCCGAGTTTTGATATTGATGGCATGGACACGGCACACAAGCTGGCAATCCTCAGCAGTATTGCCTTTGGTACACGGGTTGATTTAGGCGCGGTGCAATGCGAAGGCATTCGCGGCATCGGCTTTGAAGATATGCAAATGGCCGATAGCTTAGGCTATGTGATTAAACTCCTTGGCTTTGCAGAAAAAGTGGGCGAGGAGTTAAGCCAACGTGTGTACCCCTGTTTAGTTCCGAAAAATGCGGTGATTGCTCCCGTGGATGATGTGTATAACGCGGTGGTGTTCTTGGGCGATTATGTGGGGCAAGTGATGATTCAAGGGCGCGGGGCAGGGGGCAACCCGACAGCCTCTGCCGTTGTTGCAGATTTACTTGATTTGGCAAACGGGCGCGCCTCAAGTGCCTTCGGGCGCAAAACCGAGAATTTAACCCTTGCGGCCCCTGTTGCCGAGACGAGCTATGAGGGCTGTTTTTACGTCCGCCTGATGGTGGTGGACAAGGCAGGTGTGGTGGCGCAAATCGCCTCGGAACTCAGCAAAGAAGGCATCTCCATTAAGACGCTCACCCAGCGCGAGCAAAAAATACAAGGGGCCGTGCCGCTGGTGTTCACCACCCATGCTTGTCGTGAAGTTGTGATGAAGCGCGTCTTGAGCCACCTTGAGCGTAGCGATTTTTTGAGTGCCAAGCCGACGATGTTACGGATTGAGTATTAGGTTCTATTGAGATTTGTCGTCTTTTGGTCTGCAAATGTCAGTTTTCTGCGCTTCCGCTCCGCATGTACAGCTAAGTACATTTGCGTTGCGGTTCTCGAAATTCCGCCATTTTCGCCTCAAAATACTTAAAATCTCAACAGAACCTAGCCATTTTGCCTTCTATCTGTAATGTTTTTAGCAACCATTAAAGCAGCAACGCCTGTTAGGGCAAGGGCTGCTGCCCCTGTTGCGGCGGCACCTGTTAGGACAAGGGCTGCTGCCCCTGTTGCGGCGGCACCTGCTATGTCAAAACCGCCTCTGGCACGGAGGACTTCTGCCGCATTTGTGGGGAGTGTCGCAGGATCAACAGTTGAAAGACCAAAGCCATCTGTGCCAAGCGCAATTTTTTTGACGGAGTTTGATGCTTGGTGGGGGGCCGCAACAATACCCATGCCGATAAAGGGTGCACCAAAAAGTGGTTTTTCGTCTTTCGTAATGATGAGGGTGTTTTTTGCATTAATGGGGGGGGCTTCCCAGGGCGATTGCATTAGGAAGTAGATAAAATATAGGAATAGCTTTAGATAGCAAGTAAAATCCCCGAAGAAGGAGTTTAGCATGTTAAAGTCTATTCGCGAA
>JBILKT010000191.1:0-3350 GCA_044376545.1 Alphaproteobacteria bacterium | reverse complement strand
ATTCAGCTATCTCAGCTTCCAAAAATGCTATCCGCTTCGCTTGCTCCGCAATCTTAACGTCACGTTCATCCATGCCTTCATCTCTACTCTAAAAAATATCCTTTGTATAGGGGGGCTGGGGTGTTACGAAATACGCCCGCTAACCAAGGTCGTTTTTCGAGGTTTATCAAAAAAGCCCCGAATAATGCGGTGGTGAGAAAGGCTGTCTGTCCAATGCCTATATTCACAAAAATAGGAGAGAAAGCGAAAAAGGCTAATACTGTATTAGAAGAAGGATACACGCGATAAATAACAAAAATCGCGGCTAAAATTGTTATACCTTGAAATGCAATCCACGCCTTCTGATACGAGAGGGAGTTAAAAACCTCCATCACTTTAATAAAAAATGGAGGATACGGAAAAGGAACGGGATATTCTTTTCTTAAATGCGTGAGATTGTTTTGTGTTTCCGCGTTGTATTTCCAATCATAAATTTTCTCAGGCGTACCTGCTTTTGCAAGCTTCCCCGCCGCATAGAACGCGATAAAATCGGTATCATACAGCGTCTTTTCGAGGGAATTATTTACAGAGGAATTATGCAAGAAGAATTTATCCACTAAGGCAAAACAGAGCGACAGAGCTATAAAAATAGAAATTATGTAGAGGAGTCGAGGCGTTAGGAAATCACCCGTCCGCAGGGTTGTTTTGAGGGAGTTGAGCATAGCTGTGTATATCCGATTGCTTCCCGAAAAAATCCAGAAAAATATTCGCCTTTGCAAGGCTCTCGGCATATTCCGCTGCGGGATCTGAGTCTGCCACAATGCCGCAGCCTGCATGGAGCGTCATTTTGCCTGCTGTGACAACAAGGGTGCGAATGAGAATGCTGCTGTCCATGTTGCCATCGCACCCTAGATAAAATAAGGTGCCGCAATAGCTATTGCGTGCATACGGTTCTAATTCATTTATTATTTCCATGGCGCGAATTTTCGGCGCACCCGTAATCGATCCGCCGGGAAAAGCATGACGCAACGCATCAATAGCCGTGTATTCTGGGGCAAGCGTGCCTGAAACGGTGGAAACAAGATGATGCACACTACTAAAAGTTTCAAGAGCGTAGAGTTTTTTAACGTGCACGCTGCCTGCCACACACACACGGCTTAAATCATTGCGGAGCAAGTCCACGATCATCAAGTTTTCTGCTCTATTTTTAGAAGAGGATAGCAATTCATCTTGTTGTTTTTTATCAAGAGAATCATCAAAAAGACGTGGTATTGTGCCCTTAATCGGGCGTGTGGTGATGGTGTTTCCCTGAACATGCAAAAATTGCTCAGGGGAATACGACAGTAAGCTCGCATTGGGTGTGTGGAAAAAAGCACTATAGGGCGCGGGGTTAAGCGGGATAATTTGTTGGTATAACGCGAACAGTGCAGCAGCATCGTGGTGCAGTTCTTCAGGTAACGTGGCACTAAAGCGTTGCGCGATATTCGCTTGATAAATATCGCCAGCACGAATGTACGCAAGCGTTTTTTCAACAGCATCCTGATAGGCAGCGGGGGAGGTGTCGGGTTGTAATACCAAACCGTTTAGGGATTGCGGGACTCCTGCCTGCGTAGGAGATTCGGCCTGTTTTTGTATACTCGAAGCGAATTCCCTGCGAAGGCAGGGATCCAGTTCTTTACTGTGCGTCCCCAAAAAACGGGCAGTCTCTTCTAGCTTTACGGGAGCATTCTCCACCGATGGATGCGCCAGCACCCATGCCCGTTGTTCGTGCATGTCAAACGCTGTCACAATATCATAAAAACACACTATAACAGCAGGCTGCGGTTGGTCATTGATAGAAATATTAAGGCTTTCCTGCACAATATTGTAGGGCGTTTCTAAAAACCCTTTTATAGGGATGAGTGGCGAGAAAGAAAATTTCTCTGAAACGCAAGCGTACGTTCCTGTACGTGCGGCTTCAGATAAGTTTTCTGACGCTGCCAATCGCCCTAGAAAAGAGGTTTTTAGAGATGCCCTGTAATCATATCCAATATACCCCGCCCATCCTGTTTGAAATGGCGGCAGAGAGGGGAGGGGGGCAATTGCATGATTTGCTTGAAAATTCTTTAAATACGTGAATATATCCTCTGAAACTATTGTATTATCAACAGAGATGCGCCCCTCTTGTTCCGTTAAAACATGCCGTGGGCTAAAGGCAAGGTAGGCATAGCGTCCCCCGTGTGCGGCGGGGCTATCTAGCAGCAAACAATAGGGGAGGGGGGCAACCCGCGCGGCATACGTAGCAGGCGGCGCAAACGGAATTTCCAGAAAATACGGGGAGGAGGGCACCTGCGCGTTCATCCCGTGATAATAAAAAGAATCACAGGCAGCGTCAACAGCGCCGCCACGGTGGCAGTTCCCGTGATAGACGCCATGAGGTCAGCATCCGCGCCCATTTGCTTTGCCACAACATAAGACGAGGTGGCACACGGCAACCCTGCAAAAATCAACGCAACGTTGCTGGGCAGCGGGGGGACTTTAAGTAGCCAACAGCTCACTCCCATCATCACGGGGAAAACCACCAGTTTCATGGCACTTGCGAATGCCAGTACGGTGGCTGATTTCTTCACATGCCCCAAGTCAATCGCAGCCCCCACACACAACAGCCCAATCGGCAGCGAGGCAGGGGCAAGCAACGTCACGGTTTTCATCAAAAGTCCTAACGACAGCCCCGTTTGCTGCACCAACAGCCCTGCAAGCGTTGCAAGAATAAGCGGATGCAAAGCAATGTTTTTGAAGATTTTCCCCCAGTTAATTCGTCCATCCCCACAATAATGCACCATAATCACCACCGTGATAATGTTGGAAACGGGAATACACACCGCAAGAACAATCGCATAGAGCGATAAGCCCTGTGCGCCAAAGAGGGAGACGACAATCGGAATGCCCACGAAATTGTTAAAGCGCAATGCGCCTTGTGCATATGAGGCAAAGCCAGCGGGGGACAACGGCGCACTTTTGGGAAAAAGTTTCCACGATAAAAAGACTGCACCCGTCATCAAAACATAGACAAAACAAAGAGATAGCGCGAGGGGAATGGTTTCAGAAAACGGCGCAGGGTGGCTTTCTGCTATACTTTTAAACAATAACAGCGGCAGCAGGACAAAGTAACTCAATTTCTCGGCCATTGCCCAGAAATCATTGTGGAGAAAGCCGTTGTGCTTGAAAAAATATCCCAAGCCGATGACAAAAATAACAGGAAAAAGCGCGTTTATAACGATCATTATGGGGCTATGTTTGGGGCATCAATGGGTATTGTCGGAACGTCACCCCGTCTTCATGACGGGGTCTGGAATAAAAACGAAAAACCAAACGGGTTTTTCTGTCTATAC
>JBILKT010000010.1:0-18959 GCA_044376545.1 Alphaproteobacteria bacterium | reverse complement strand
GGAAGTGGCATTTTTGTTCCCGTGGGCTATTTCCCTAGGGACTATTGGTGAATATGGCTTTTGGTCGATGATGGGCTTTTTAGGCGTGCTGACCATTGGTTTTATTTATGAATGGAATAAAGGGGCGTTGGAATGGGAATAGACTTACGCAGTCCTGTGCCTGCTGGCGCAACCCAAGATGAGCTGTTATCTAAGGTAACAGGGGAAATTGAGCAAAACGGCTTTGTGATTGCGAGCATGGATAAACTCGTGCGGTGGGCGCGCTCTGGCTCGTTGTGGCCAATGACGTTTGGCCTCGCCTGTTGCGCCGTTGAGATGATGCACACGGCATCCAGCCGCTATGATTTAGACCGTTTTGGGGTGGTGTTCCGCCCCTCCCCACGGCAATCAGACGTGATGATTGTGGCAGGTACACTCACGAATAAAATGGCACCTGCGTTGCGTAAAGTGTATGACCAAATGGCAGAGCCGCGCTATGTCATTTCCATGGGATCTTGCGCCAATGGCGGCGGCTATTATCATTATTCGTATTCCGTGGTGCGCGGTTGCGATCGTATTGTGCCTGTTGATGTCTATGTGCCGGGGTGCCCGCCCACGGCAGAAGCCTTGCTGTATGGCATTTTGCAACTCCAGAAGAAAATTAAGCGCACCAGCATTTTTAACAGGTAGATGATGACCGTTGCTGTATCCCCTAAATTAGAGGCCATCGCCGCCCATGTTACGCAACAGTTGGGCGATACAATCGTGTCTCAAGAATTTGTTGCGGGCGAGCATATCCTCACCGTGCTCCCCGCAAATATAGAAGCCGTGCTCACCTTTTTAAAAGACGATGCAGAGTGCTTGTTCAAACAGCTTGTTGATTTATGCGGGGTGGATTACCCCAGCCGTGCCTTGCGCTTTGACGTGGTGTATAATTTGCTCTCGCTCCATAAAAATGAACGTATCCGCGTGAAAGTAGAGGCGGATGAAGAGACAATCGTCCCGTCTGTCACTGCCATTCACAGCACAGCGGGCTGGTTTGAGCGCGAAGCGTGGGATCTCTACGGCATTAAGTTTGGCGGCAACCCTGATTTGCGCCGTTTGCTTACTGATTATGGTTTTGAGGGGCATCCGTTGCGAAAAGACTTCCCGCTCACGGGCTATGTGGAAGTGCGCTATGACGAAACCCGCAAGCAGGTTGTCTATGAACCTGTCTCCTTGCCGCAAGATTTTCGCAATTTCGATAATCTCAGTCCATGGGAAGGCGCGCACTATGTGCTACCCAACGAACTGAAGGGGGATGAGAAGGCAGGGTAACCGCCTTCAACTTCACACACCTTGTTATACCAACCCCATTAAATTTCTAAAACTTTCTGGGCCCCTGCCTGCGCAGGGGATTCGCTGGGAGAACGCACTCACTCAGGACGAATCCCCTGCGCAGGCAGGGGCCCAGTTCCTTTAGTTTTTAAAGTGAATTGGTATTATCTGCAGGACTTTTGCCTTCCCCCAGCTTCCCACTGTGCAAGCGCCTGCGCGGCGAGTCGCTGGTGATTGTGTTGAAGCCACTCATCCCGATAAAAGGGTTTTTCGAATAGCCCTAAAAATGCAACACTCCTGTTTTCTTTTTGTGGAGAGATATTTTGCAAAACCTTTGCTCTAGCAAGAAAAAAAATATGATGGTACGACTGTTGCTAACGTAACGTTAAGCATTAGATAGCTAGAACTATATGTAGGGCACCTCTTTAATTCCTTTTCGATAAAAAGTTTAATAAAGGTCTCTGTAATAGAATTTTTTGGAGTAGAGAGTTGTATGAGTAAAGCCAGCACGAGCGACAAAAACACGCTTTATTGTTCTTTTTGTGGTAAGAGTCAGCATGAAGTACGCAAGCTGATTGCGGGGCCAACCGTGTTCATTTGTAATGAGTGCGTTGAATTGTGCATGGATATTATCCGTGAAGAAAATAAATCGTCGTTGGTGAAAACTAAAGATGGCATACCCTCTCCGCGTGAAATTTTAACCGTATTAGACGATTACGTGATTGGTCAAAAACACGCAAAACGCGTGATGTCTGTTGCTGTGCATAACCACTATAAGCGTATTTCGCAGGTCCACAAAACAGGTGATGTGGAGTTGGCTAAATCAAATATTCTGTTAGCGGGACCTACGGGATGTGGAAAGACGCTGCTCGCGCAGACGTTGGCGCGAATTCTAGATGTCCCCTTTACGATGGCCGATGCCACAACGCTTACTGAGGCGGGGTATGTAGGGGAAGACGTTGAAAATATCATTCTGAAGTTGTTACAAGCCGCTGATTACAACGTAGATCGAGCGCAACGCGGTATTGTTTATATTGACGAAGTGGATAAAATTTCGCGTAAATCCGATAATCCTTCTATCACCCGCGATGTTTCAGGTGAAGGCGTTCAGCAAGCCTTGTTGAAAATCATGGAAGGGACTGTTGCCTCTGTGCCACCACAAGGCGGCCGGAAGCATCCACAACAAGAATTTTTACAGGTTGATACCACCAATATTTTGTTTATTTGCGGTGGGGCGTTTGCGGGGCTCGAAAAAATTGTTGCGGCACGCGGAAAAGGGTCAGGTATTGGGTTTGGTGCGGATGTTCGTGCGCCAGATGATCGTACGGCAGGGGCAATCCTGCGGGATGTGGAGCCAGAAGATTTGGTTAAATTTGGTCTTATCCCAGAGTTTATTGGTAGGATGCCCGTTATCGCGACATTAGAAGATTTAACGGAAGAGGCGCTTATTGAAATTCTCACAAAACCGAAAAATGCGTTATTGAAGCAATATCAACGGTTGTTTGACATGGAGAGCGTTGGCTTAAAATTCTCTGATGATGCCTTGAAGGCTGTTGCGAAACGTGCCGTGACACGCAAAACAGGAGCACGGGGGTTACGTTCTATCATGGAGGGGATTCTTTTGAGTTCCATGTATGAGTTGCCTGATCTGCAAAACGTTGAAGAGATTGTCATCAGCGGCGAGGTTGTGGAAGGAAAAGCGGAGCCATTGTATATTTATGGGAACGCAAAGAAAGAAAACACGGAATCAAAATCTATGGACACAACACCATAAACCCGCACTAAAAACTGGATTTGCTTAGAGCTTGTCTCGAAACTAACGTGCAAGGAGAAAGTTGAGATTTTTGCGCGAAAAATCACTCCAAAATAGGGAAAATACCCCAGTATACCCCGCTATTTTGGGGGGATTTTTTCGCTATATTCACTCATTGGGGCATAATAACATGGCTCTGCCTATCACAACCGCAACAAACAAAAAACAGTGCGCTGTTATCGGTGGTGGGGTAATAGGTCTTAGTATCGCATGGCGTTTGTTGCAAGCGGGTGTAAACGTTACGATTTTTGAAAGAAATACCCTTGCAAATGGCGCAACAAACGCCGCAGCGGGCATGTTAGCACCACAAATAGAGGCAGAGCCTAGCGAAGAAAAACTCTTGAATTTTTTGTTACAGTCTAAAGCCTTGTGGCAAAATTTTGTCACTGCGCTTGAAGCTGCCAGTGGCATGACAGTTGATTATCGGACGGAAGGCACACTGGAAGTTGCCATGGACGGCGATCAGGTACGCCACATTCGAGATAGATACACCTACCTGCAAAATTTGGGGCTACACATGACATGGCTCTCCGCCGCTGAATGCCGTGCGCATGAACCCTATTTAGGGCGCAGCGTGCAGGGAGGGATTTATAGTGCAAGTGATCATCAAGTCGACAATCGCAAACTGGCAACAGCCCTAGAAATTGCCGTACGCAAGACAGGCGGCATCATTCGAGAGCACACGGATGTGCTGCATTTCATGCAAAATAATGGTCGCGTTACGGGCGTTCAACTAGCAACAGGGACAGAAAATTTTGACACGGTCATCGTCACCACAGGCGCATGGACGCAATCCTTCTTAGGAAAAGGCTTTCCTATGCAAGTATCCGTTCGCCCTGTGAAAGGGCAGATGCTTTGCGTGCAGATGGATGCGGCAAATCCGTTGATTCGCCACGTTGTGCGGAGTCCTGACATCTATATGGTGCCACGCCTTGACGGACGATTGCTCATCGGCGCAACGGTGGAGGAAAAAGGCTTTGATACTAAGGTTACATTCGGTGGTATGCGGCAGTTAATTGAAGCTGCGTGGGAGGTTCTGCCTGCGCTTGATGAATACCCTGTCATTGAAACATGGGCAGGCCTCCGCCCTGGAACATTAGATGACGCCCCGATTTTAGGCAAAACGCCAATTAAGAACTTGCTGTTGGCAGCAGGACACTATCGGCATGGGATTTTACTCACCCCGCTTACCGCAAAAATTATCTCGGAGATAGTGTTGCAATGATACTGCATTGCCTTAACGAAATTTTCAGCGTATGAACGCATACTACTCGGCGGATATATAAAAAAGGTACGAACAATGACCACTTCAGCTGACAACAATCCTAACACGCCAGACCCTGTTGTATTATCTCGAAAATTGTCTGAAATTGCGGTGCACAGCCAAAAAATTGTCGCTGATTTTCTTGCGCGTCAACAACAAGATCCGCAAAGTATGAGCACGCATGTAGATCCGCTCAATATTGCAAAAGCATTCATGGAAATGACCACAAAGCTGATGTCGGATCCCGTTAAAGTGTATCAAGCACAGTTGGATCTATGGCAGAATTATGTGGATCTGTGGCGCAATTCAACCATGCGCTTTTTTGGGGGTGAGGCTGCCCCTGTCATTGAGCCAACCAAAGGCGATAAACGCTTTAATGACCCCGCATGGCAAGAAAGTGCTGTATTTGATTTTATCAAGCAATCCTATTTACTCACCTCGCGCTGGATTCGTTCTACCGTACAAGATGTGGATGGCTTGACGGAAAAAGATGCTCAAAAAGTTGATTTTTATACGCGGCAATTTATCGATGCGATGTCGCCGAGCAACTTTGTGGCAACAAACCCCGAAGTGCTTCGTTTGACCATAGAGACAGGTGGAGAAAATCTGCTGCGTGGCTTAGAGCATATGCTGGAAGATTTAGAGCGCGGCAAGGGCAAACTTGCCATCAGTATGACCGATTATGATGCATTTGCGATGGGCAAAAACATCGCCCTTACAAAAGGTAAGGTTGTTTTCCAGAATACCCTTATGCAGCTTATTCAATATGATCCCACAACGAAAGATGCGTTCAAACGCCCGCTCATGATCATCCCGCCATGGATCAACAAGTATTACATTCTTGATTTGCAGGATAAAAATTCGTTCATCAAATGGGCGGTAGACCAAGGGCACACAGTATTTATTTTATCATGGGCAAACCCCAATGAAAGCCATGCAAATATTACCTTTGAAGATTACATGAGCTTAGGGCCGCTCACCGCCTTAGAGCAAATCGAGAAAGCAACGGGTGAAAAAGATGTGAATGCCATCGGCTATTGCCTTGGCGGAACGCTACTGTCTGCCATGCTTGCCTATATGACAGCGAAACAAGATGCGCGGATTAAAAGCGCAACCTATTTCACCACTTTGGTGGATTTCAGCGAACCAGGGGAACTCGGCATTTTTATTGATGAAGAGCAAATACGTGCTCTCGAAGAAAAGATGAATAAAAAGGGGTATCTTGAAGGCTCTGAAATGGCGAGTACCTTTAATATGTTGCGCTCGAATGATCTCATATGGTCGTTTGTGGTGAATAACTACCTCCTTGGTAACGAGCCATTCCCGTTTGACTTGCTCTACTGGAATAGCGATTCAACGCGCTTGCCTGCCAAGATGCATAGTTTTTACTTGCGCAATATGTATCAAAAAAACCTGCTGATTAAGAAAGGCGGCATTACGCTTAAAGGCGTGCCGATTGATGTATCGACGATTGAAACGCCATCGTTCTTGCTGTCAACCATTGAAGATCATATTGCACCGTGGAGAACAACCTACACGGCAACACAGCTGTATAAAGGCGATGTGACGTTCTGCCTCGCAGGATCAGGGCACATTGCGGGGGTTATCAACCC
Source organism: Alphaproteobacteria bacterium (assembly GCA_044376545.1). Lineage (GTDB taxonomy): Bacteria > Pseudomonadota > Alphaproteobacteria > JAJTHO01 > CANGXP01 > CANGXP01. Next base: position 12,973 of record JBILKT010000010.1, on the reverse strand, counting down.
TCCCGCTAAACAGAAATACTGTTATTGGAGTGGCGGCAAGCAAGAAAAAAATCCCGATGGATGGCTTAAAAATGCAACAAAAACTGAAGGCTCATGGTGGCCACATTGGCAAAAATGGATTGAAAAGCAAAGTAATGCCAAGGTTCCTGCCCGTGAAGTGGGCAAGGGTGGCTTGAAAGCAATTGAGGCTGCACCAGGCAGTTATGTTGCGGTGAAGTATGTTTGAAGGTGTTGCTGCATAACCAGCCCCCCCAGGGCAATCGCATTAGGAATTTTATTCCTTTAAAAACAATAAGTTACGCGATAGGCTTTAATGTTGAAATTCTGAAAAACCATTATTTTTCAATGAGTTATTTTTTCTAATGCAATCGCCCTGCCAGCCCCCTTCGGTTGAGCCTTTGGCTTGATGGGTTGAACTGCCCCAAGGGCAGTTAGCCTCTCGCTTTATTGATTAAAACTGTCCGTCTACTCCTGACTACGGGACAAAAAAAGGGAAGCGTTGAAATAGGTCGCCCATCCGATACTTTTCTAGTATTATAATTCAACTCGAAAACAAGCGTTTAAAAATGCACAACTTTTCCATATGCATCCAGCACACTCTCGTGCATCATTTCTGATAACGTGGGGTGCGGGAAAATGGTGTGCATCAGGTCAAGTTCTGTTGTCTCCAAATTCATTGCGACAACATACCCTTGAATCATCTCGGTTACTTCCGCGCCAATCATATGTGCGCCAAGCAATTCGCCCGTTTTGGCATCAAAAATAGTTTTCACAAACCCTTCTGGCTCGCCCAGTGCAATCGCTTTGCCGTTACCCATAAACGGGAAGCGCCCGACTTTAATATCATGCCCTGCGGCTTTTGCTTTTGCTTCGCTTAAGCCCACGCTCGCAACTTGTGGATGACAATAGGTGCACCCCGGAATGAGCTTTGTTTTCATCGGGTGCACGTCTTTCAGCCCCGCAATTTTCTCCACACAAATAATGCCTTCATGGCTGGCTTTATGCGCAAGCCACGGGGCACTCACCACATCACCAATGGCATACAGCCCCTTTTCGTCTGTTTCCAGCCATGGATTGACCACAATATGTGATTTCTCCACTTTGGCTTTAGTGTTCTCTAAGCCAATGTTTTCAACGTTCCCAACGATACCCACTGCCATAATCACGCGATCTGCTGTGAGTTCTTGCGTTTTGCCATTATGCTCAATCGTCAACGTCGCGCTGTCTGCCGCTTTTTTCAACGCTTTCAGGGTTGTTTTCGTAAAAATTTTTATACCCTGTTTTTCAAAAGATTTATGCGCAAAGGCAGAGATTTCCTCATCTTCAGCCGATAGAATACGATCTACGGCTTCTACCACCGTCACGTCTGCACCCAATGTGCGATAAAAACTCGCGAATTCCATACCAATCGCGCCACTGCCCACCACAATAAGGGATTTTGGCATCGTCTCAGGCACCATCGCCTCTTTGTAGCTCCACACAATTTTGCCGTCTGGCTCAAACCCGTGCAACACCCGCGCTCGTGCCCCTGTGGCAAGCACAATATGCGGTGCGGTGAGCGTTTCCACCACCGTACCGCCCTTGCTGACAGACAGACTTCCTTTACCAAGCAACTTCGCCTCGCCATCAAAAACGGTCACTTTATTTTTCTTCAGTAAATGCCCGATGCCGCCTGAAAGCTGCTTTGCCACTTTGCGGGAACGTTCAACCACTTTTTTAATGTCAAACGAGACATCTTTCACGCTGAGTCCAAACGAATCAGCGTGTTTGATAAGATGCATCACTTCTGCTGAACGCAACAAGGCTTTGGTGGGAATACAACCCCAATTTAGGCAAATCCCGCCCAAATGCTCGCGCTCCACGAGAGCCACTTTCATCTTCAGTTGGGCTGCCCGAATTGCTGCCACATAGCCGCCCGGCCCACCGCCGATGATGATGATGTCAAATGCTTGTGATGTCATGGTCTAGTCCTTTGTCTTGCGCCATGATACGCACGCAATCAAGAACGCGTGCCATATCATCTTCAATGGCATTAATAATAACGGCTGTTTCAATAAAATCGTAAGCGTGCGCCAAACGGTTACGGAGAGCGATAATTTGCGCCCATGGTATAGCAGAATACACATCCTGTTCTTCTCGGGGAATTTTGCTTGCTGCTTGTCCAAAAAGTTCCACGTAACGATGAAAAAGATGTTTACTATCCGTATCATCGATCAAATCAGCGTGCGAACACGTCTCTACCAAATGGAGTGCCCGCTTTCCATAACGCAACATATCAAGAATATAATCGCGACTGTCTTTTTTCATATCACGCGCACTTCAGAAAAAATATAAGGGGCAGTATATTTCCGCTGCATCACCGCCGCTTTGCTAGCGATATGTGTGTCTATCCCCGTTTTCTGGCTTAAGTATGTTTCCATATCCAAAATATCAAACGCGCTGAGACGTTTATGTTGCAAGTCATAGTCAAGCAGAATGTCAAGATCGCTTGTCTCTTGCGCTTCTCCTCGCACATAACTGCCAAATACGCCCATTTCAGTAATAGGATATTTTGCCATCAACGCAACTTTGGCATCTCGCAAAATAGGTAGGAGCGTTTCAAGGGTTTGCATGAACGCCCTACAACACCAACGCCAACGGGTCTTCCAACAATTTCTTAAACGCGCCTAAGAACTGCGCGCCAACTGCCCCATCAACCACACGGTGGTCAACAGAGAGTGTTGCGGTCATCACCGTGGCAACGGCAAGGCTACCATTTTTCACCACGGGGCGTTCTTCCCCTGCGCCCACCGCTAAAATACAGCCCTGCGGCGGGTTGATAATCGCGTTAAAGTTTTTCACCCCAAACATGCCCAGATTTGACAAGCTAAACGTGCCGCCTTGGAACTCTTCGGGCTTCAGTTTGCCCGCCCGCGCCCGCGCCGCTAAGTCTTTCATTTCATTGGAGAGGGTAGGGAGACGCTTATCATGCGCGGCACGAATAATCGGGGTAATCAGCCCCCCCTCAATTGCGACCGCCACCGAAATATCAGGCCATGCATATTGGTGCACCCCCTCATCGCTCCATGAGGCATTCGCGGCTGGTACTTCCACTAACGCTAACGCACACGCCCGAATGATAAAGTCATTCACGCTCAGTTTTAATTTTTCATCACGGGCATTCAGCTGTTTGCGTAAGGCGAGCAAGGCGTCTAACTCAATATCCATGTTTAGATAAAAGTGTGGTACTTGCTGTTTTGATTCGGTGAGGCGTTTGGCAATAACCTTGCGCATGGTGGTGTGGGGGATAAGAGAGGCATCAGACATTAGGCTGAACTGCGTCAAGGCGGGAGACGGGAGGCGGGAGGCGGGAGCATTTGCATTGCCTGCTGCCTGTTGCCTGCTGCCTACTTGTTCCACATCCGCTTTGACAATCCGCCCATTCGGGCCACTGCCCTTGATGCTGGATAAGTCCACATTATTTTGCTCGGCAATGCGGCGAGCGAGCGGGGAGGCAAAGGGGCGGTTGCCAGCAGCAACAGGCATCAGGCGCAAGGCATCAGGCTTCTGAGAAGTACTGAAAGTCAGTGTATTCGCTGGCGTCACAACACGAGCCTCTTTACTGCTGCCTGTCGCCTGCTGCCCGTTGCCTACATCCCCTACATCCCCTACTTCCTCCCCCTCGCCGACCAACACCGCAATCACTTCATTCACTTTCACGCCTTGCGACCCCTCAGCAATCAGGATTTTGCCCAAAATGCCTTCATCCACGGCTTCCACTTCCATGGTTGCTTTATCGGTTTCAATCTCAGCAATCACATCGCCTGCGCTTACTGTATCGCCTTCTTTTTTGTGCCATTTAGCAAGGTTGCCTTCTGTCATTGTAGGGGAAAGCGCGGGCATGAGAATGTTGGTGGACATATATTACTCTCGGGTTTCGGGTTCTCGGTTTTCGGTTTCAAGGAAGCCTTCAGTTTGTGGAGCATCCGCATGATGTTTTCACTCAATCGATACAGCAGGTCTGCATTTTCTGTAGAGATATAACGCAGCCGCTGACAAATCTCTAGTTGCGTTTGTAACTCAGCCGTTGAGCCTTTGGCAATATCAATAAAATGCGCAAATTCATTGCGTGAGGAACGTTGCCGCCCTTCCGCAATATTAGACGGTATCGAAATAGCACACCGCTGCATTTGCTGTTTTAACACAAAATCCTGATGCTTCGGTAACGTGTCCAGCATTTGATACACCAAAACAACCAAATCCATTGCTCGCTGCCATACATCAAGATCCCGATAACTGTGAATCTGCACAACACCGCTTCCTTAGAGCTTGTCCCGAAACTAACGCACAAGTTTAAAATTGATCTTTTTAGCTGCACAATCACCCCAAAATAGGAAAAATACCCCAGTATATCACGCTATTTTGGGGAGATTTTTCGCTCAAAAATCTCAACTTTCTCCTCGTACGTTAGTTTCGGGACAAGCTCTTAAAACCGAAAACCCAACACCGAAAACCTATTTATAGCATACCGAACGCACTGCCTCAATCACATCCCCAACCTGCGGCAGGGCGAGTTTTTCAAGGTTAGCAGCATAAGGTAACGGCACGTCTTTGCCTGTAACCCGCAACACAGGGGCATCGAGGTAATCAAACGCATTTTCCATGATAATTGCTGCAATTTCAGACCCCATGCCTGCAACAGGCCACCCTTCTTCAACAGAGATAACACGATTAGTCTTTTGCACGCTTTTCACAATCGTTTCGACATCCAGCGGGCGGAGTGTCCGCAAGTCAATCACCTCTGCGTCAATACCGATTTTTGCCAATTCCTCTGCCGCTTCCAACGCATATTTTACCATGATGGAAAACGCGGTGATGGTGACATCTTTGCCTTCCCGAACCACTTTTGCTTTGCCAATGGGAAGAACAAAGTTCTCATCCACGGGTACATCAAATGTCATGCCGTACGTAATTTCATTTTCAAGAAAAATCACAGGGTTATTGTCGCGGATTGCGGCTTTTAACAAGCCTTTGCAGTCTGCGGCACTATACGGCGCTATCACTTTTAACCCCGGGCAATGCGCATACCAGCTGGCATAACATTGTGAGTGCTGTGCACCCACACGGCTTGCCGCGCCATTGGGTCCTCTAAACACAATCGGGCAACCCATTTGCCCGCCGCTCATATACAGTGTTTTAGCTGCAGAGTTGATAATATGATCCATCGCCTGCATGGCAAAGTTAAAGGTCATGAACTCAACGATGGGGCGCAAGCCCATGAAGCCTGCCCCGACTGCTAATCCTGCAAACCCATGTTCGGTAATGGGCGTGTCAATCACGCGGCGTGCACTAAATTCTTGCAAGAGTCCTTGCGTAATTTTGTACGCCCCTTGATATTCCGCCACTTCCTCGCCCATCACAAACACGTTGTCATCACGGCGCATTTCTTCTGCCATGGCATCGCGCAACGCCTCGCGAACGGTTTGTTGTTTGGTTACGCCGTATTCGGGATTGTCAGATAAGGCAACAGGCATCGGGCGACTGGCATCAGGTTTCTTTTCTACTGCCTGCTGCCTACTGCCTGCTGCCTCCCCTTTATTCTCATTCGCCGCAATCGCTGCGCCTTTGTCTTCCCCCTCGCCTAACAACAACGCAATGGGTGTGTTTACCGCAATATTCTGTGTGCCTTCCGCAATCAGGATTTTTCCCAAAATGCCTTCATCCACGGCTTCCACTTCCATGGTGGCTTTATCGGTTTCAATCTCGGCAATCACATCGCCTGCGCTGATTTGGTCGCCCTCTTTTTTGAGCCAACGGGCAAGATTTCCCTCTGTCATCGTGGGGGAAAGGGCGGGCATGAGGACTTGGGTAGACATAATGTTTTCCTGTCGTTAATCAAATAAATCCGTGTGTGTACCAGTACGTTCCAAAACAAGCACGTCATCTTGAAGGCGATAAATCAGTAACCAATCTGGCTCAAGATGACATTCCCGATGCCCCACCCAGTTACCACGCAACAAGTGATCAGCATAACGCTGCGGCAATACCTGCTGTTGTTGCAGTGCTGTCACAACGCTGTCAAGTTTACGAAGATCCTTGCCGCGTTTGAGCGCACGACGCAAATCTCGCTTGAACGCGTTAGAACGAACAACCTCCAACATCATGCCTCATCATCATTATCCGTGTCGATATCAGCAACCAGCTCCTGAAAAGAGCCATACCGCTTCATCAAACGCACATCCTCTTGGATTGCTGCAACCGTCTCCTTATTCGGCACTTTGTAGGCATCTATTCCCCCATCGCGCCGCACTTTACGTAAAAACATATTGAGCGCCTCAGAAGTAGACAGGCCGATCTCTGCAAAAATCGCCTGCACATCTGCTTTAAGTTGCGGTTCAATACGAAACTTAATTTCCTCCGTTCTTGCCATGGGTTCCTCCTCTTCTGCGAAATAAGAAGATTGTACCCCATTTGTGGTCACAAGTCAACAACTGCCGTCTACTTTCAGATTTTTGATCTCCGCTTTCTGTTTTCTGTCTACGCCACCAAAATATCTGTCCACAATTCAGCCGCGTCTGGCTCAGAACTGGTTTTTGCAAATTCCATAGCCTCTTCCATGGTGGCTTTATCGGTTTCAATCTCGGCAATCACATCGCCCGCACTAATCTGGTCGCCCTCTTTTTTGAGCCAGCGGGCAAGGTTACCCTCGGTCATCGTGGGGGAAAGGGCGGGCATAAGAACTTGAACGGACATAGTAAATTTCCTAAGAGCTTGTCCCGAAACTAACGCACAAGTTTAAAATTGATCTTTTTGGCTGCAAAATCACTCCAAAATAGGGAAAATACTCCAGTATACCCCGCTATTTTGGAGTGATTTTTCGCGCAAAAATCTCAACTTTCTCCTTGCACGTTAGTTTCGGGACAAGCTCTAAGGATTTAGGGTTAACTAATTAATAATGATAACGACATTGGTAGACAGTAATGACACCATCCACAACATCATAGACCAAACGATGCTCTTGCGTAAGCCGGCGTGACCAACACCCCGCAAGAGCATATTTCAAAGGCTCTGGCTTGCCTGTCCCACCAAACGGCGTACGAGAGATTTCTTCCAAAAGTGCGTTGATTTTCCGCACCATTTTCGGATCACTTTTCTGCCATTCACAGTACTCTTCCCAGCCCTCATCAACAAACTTTACTTTCATTCTTGAAAAAGCTCCCGCGCCACAGCGTTGCCTTGTTTGCCTTTTTCAAGAGCCGTCAATAATCGCGCTGCATTTTGGGGACTCCGCAATAAATACATTGTCTCTTCAATGGCATTATAATCCTCCAGCGACAATAAAACGGCGGAAGGCTCTCCGTCGCTGGTAATAACCAACGGCGCATGGTCTGCATGGACTTTTTCCATCAACGCGATAAAGTCATGTTGTGCTTGTACGTGCGTAATAACTTCCATACAAAACTCTCCCAAAAGGGTCTACGCCACCAAAATATCTGTCCACAATTCAGCCGCGTCTGGCTCAGGACTGGTTTTTGCAAATTCCACTGCCTCTTCCATGATCGTTTTAATTTCTTGCTCAACCTTTTTAAGTGCGTCTTCAGAGCCGCCCTCTTTGAGATATAATGCTTTGACCATCAAAATCGGATCGTGTTCCGTTTTCATTTTCTCGAGTTCTTCTTTGGTGCGATATTTCGCAGGGTCAGACATGGAGTGCCCCCGATAACGATAGGTCTTCATTTCTAAAATATACGGGCCTTTACCACTTTTGCACCATGCAACGGCTTTATCAGCAGCCGCTTTCACGGCCAATACATCCATGCCATCCACAGCCTCCCCCTCAATGTCGAAGCCAGAACCACGCTTGTATAAATCTGTTACCGCAGACGCACGCGCCACGCTGGTGCCCATCCCATACTGATTGTTTTCAATAACATAAATGACAGGCAATTTCCATAAACTAGCCATGTTAAAGGACTCATATACTTGCCCCTGATTCACCGCGCCATCCCCTAAATAGGTAAGACACACGCGCTTTTGATTGCGATAATTATAATTAAACGCAATGCCCGTCCCAATCGGCACTTGTGCGCCAACAATGCCATGCCCGCCGTAGAAATTTTTCTCACGAGAGAACATATGCATCGAGCCGCCTTTACCGCGCGAATACCCACCGCTACGTCCTGTTAATTCTGCCATCACCCCACGGGCTTCCATGCCACATGCCAACATATGCCCATGATCGCGATAGCTCGTGAGCACTGCATCGTCAGGGGTGATTGCTGCTTGCATCCCCACCACAACAGCTTCTTGTCCAATATAAAGGTGACAAAACCCGCCAATCAAACCCATGCCATAAAGCTGCCCTGCACGTTCTTCAAAACGGCGGATACTCAGCATCTCACGATAAAAATGTAATAATTGATCTTTGGTGTAGGATGCCTTCTCAGGCTTTTTATCAGCGGGCTTCTTGGTGGTGGTCATACAGCACATCCCTTATTTTCCGTTACACTCCGCGTGAGCGCAATAAAATCACTTAGGGGTTTTCTAGCCGCTGTTTTTCGCTTTGACAAGCGCAAAAAATCGCCGCCTTAACAATTCTAACAGCACGATATTTTCACATAAAACACACACCATAAATTATAATTTAATTGCGCCCAGAACTTTAATTTTTTACAGTTCCTGCGTAATTATTTTGCTTTTTTTGAGAGAACAGTATACCTAGCAAACGCTGTTTTTTGTATTGGGTGCTTATCTCTTCAGTTGCGATGAATATAGTGGCATCTTTTTTTGAGTGTTTTATGTCCTCTTCTGATACCTTTAAAAATGCTGCTTTAGACTATCATCGCTACCCCACACCGGGGAAACTGGAAGTCATTCCCAGCAAGACGCTCGCGACACAACGCGATTTGGCCTTGGCGTATTCCCCGGGGGTTGCGTTCGCGTGTGAGGCTATTGTGGAAAATCCCCAAGAAGCTGACAATCTGACGAATCGGCGTAACTTGGTGGCGGTTATCACCAACGGTACTGCCGTGTTGGGGTTGGGTGCTATTGGCGCGCTTGCCTCAAAACCTGTTATGGAAGGCAAAGCCGTCCTGTTTAAAAAGTTTGCGGGCATCAATGTTTTTGACATTGAAATAAATGAAAATGATCCCGACAAGCTCGTGGATATTATTGCCAGCCTAGAGCCAACCTTTGGCGGCATTAACTTAGAAGATATTAAGGCCCCTGAATGCTTTGAAGTTGAAGAAAAACTCCGTCAACGCATGGGAATACCTGTGTTCCATGATGATCAACATGGCACAGCCATTATCGTGAGTGCCGCCATTCTAAACGCCCTGCGTGTTGTGGGGAAAAACTTTAAAGATGTAAAACTCGTCACCTCTGGTGCGGGGGCGGCGGCCATAGCCTGCCTCGATCTCCTTGTTTCTCTAGGGCTGCCGATTGAAAATATTACCGTCACCGACCTTAAAGGCGTTGTGTATAAAGGTCGTGTCGAGTTGATGGATGACAGAAAAGCAAAGTATGCCAAAGAAACAAATGCGCGTACGCTGGATGATGCCATTGCGGATGCGGATATTTTCTTAGGGCTTAGTGCGCCTCGTGTCCTAAAGCCTGAATCCGTACAAAAGATGGCGAATAAGCCTATCATCATGGCGCTTGCAAATCCCACACCTGAAATTATGCCTGATGAAGTGAAAGCGGTGCGTCCTGATGCGATTATTGCCACAGGGCGTTCCGATTTCCCCAATCAAGTCAATAACGTGCTGTGTTTCCCATATATTTTTCGGGGTGCATTAGACGTTGGGGCAACAACCATCAACGAAGCGATGAAGGTTGCCTGCGTCAAAGCCCTTGCCGATTTAGCAATGGCAGAGCCTTCAGAGGTGGTTGCCAAAGCGTATGGTTCTAACGAACATCTCATTTTTGGCGATACCTACCTTATCCCGAAACCGTTTGATCCCCGCCTGATTGTGGAACTTGCGCCCGCTGTTGCCAAAGCGGCCATGGAAAGCGGTGTTGCAATCCGCCCGATTACTGATTTTGATGCCTATCGCCTCAAGCTAGAGCAGTTTGTGTTCAAATCAGGGCTGGTCATGCGCCCAGTGTTTGATCAAGCGCGTAATAATCCTAAAACGATTGTGTTTGCAGAAGGTGAAGAAGAGCGCGTGCTCAGAGCCGCACAAATCATCCGCGATGAAGGCTTGGCTAAACCAATTTTGATCGGCAATCCGCTTATTATCGCGCAACGCTTAGAAGAGTTGGGCTTACGATTGAAGCAGGGCGAGGATTACGAGGCGATTAGTATCACCAAAAATCCGCACTTTGCAGAACACGCAAAGCTATATCATACGCTCATGGCACGCAAGGGGATTTCTCCTGACGATGCTCATACGATGGTGCGCTCTCGCCCGACAGTCCTTGCTTCCCTGATGGTTAAGAGCGGGCAAGCAGACACGCTCTTGTGTGGTACGGTGGGGCGCTATCACCGCCACCTGCAGCATATTGGCGATATTATTGGGTTAAGCCCCCATGCCCATAAATTTGCCGCCATGAATGCTTTGTTGCTGAACAAGGGTACGTATTTTATGTGCGATACCTACGTAAATCCTGAGCCGAGCGCGGAAAACATTGCAGAGACCACGCTGTTAGCGGCAGAACAAGTGCGTCGTTTTGGTATTGAGCCGAAAGTCGCGTTGTTGTCACATTCTAACTTTGGCAGTTTTGAAACGTTCTCTGCGAAAAAAATGCAATTAGCCTTGTCCTACATTCGGGAGCGCGCGCCGCATTTAGAGGTGGAAGGCGAAATGCAGGCCGATGCCGCACTTAATGAAAATACGCGCAATCGGTTGTTCCCTGACTCTTTATTGCAGGGAGAAGCAAATCTACTGGTGATGCCCACCTTAGATTCTTCAAATATTGCGTTTAATATGGTGCGAATTTTGGCTGAAGGGCTGTCGATTGGTCCCATTTTATTGGGCGCAGCGTTGCCTGCACACATTTTGACACCGTCCGTAACAGCACGTGGTATTGTCAATATGTCGGCTTTGGCGGTTGTCGATGCACAAGTGCGCGGCACAAAAGCAACCGAGGTGGCTATTGGATGAGCCGCTAGAGGACATTTCTGTTGATACGATAGCGTCCAACGCGGGAGGATTGCTATCCCCTGCCCTTGCCTCTGCAGACCTCACCATTGCCGTCGATAATAACGATACGGAAACAATCCGTAAGATTATCGCAAGCCTACACCCCGCCGATTCTGCTGATTTTCTGCGTGAACTCCCCATACAAAAACGGGGCGTTTTGCTGCGGGCATTACATGCGGAAATGCTATCAGCTGTTTTGTCCTATTGTGATGAAACGCTTAGGGAAGAAGCGCTGTATGAACTTGGCGTGGAAAAACTCGCCAGTGCTGTTGCCGAGCTTGATACGGATGATGCGCTTGAAATCATTGATGAACTAGACGAAGAAGATCAGCAAAGCATTCTTGCAGCCATCCCCACGGAAGACCGTATTGTTTTGCAACAAGCCTTAAACTACCCTGAAAGCTCTGCAGGGCGATTAATGCAGCGCGACTTAGTCGCCGTTCCCACCCATTGGAATGTGGGGCAAACCATCGATTTTCTGCGCGGTACAGATGATCTTCCAGACGATTTTTACGAGATTTTTGTTTTAGATGCGAAACATAAACCTGTTGGCACAATCCCGCTGTCGCGCCTGTTGCGTACACGCCGCCCTGCCGAACTCAAAGCGGTGATGTTAACTGATTTTCGCAAAATCCCCTTGCAAATGGATCAAGAAGAGGTCGCCTTTTTATTCCGCAAGTATAGCCTTGTCTCTGCCGCTGTGGTGGGTGAAAACGGCGAATTGGTAGGGGTTATTACCGTTGATGATGTCGTGCAAGTTATTCAAGAAGAGGCAGGGGAAGATCTCTTAAAACTAGCAGGGGTATCAGGACAAGAAGACTTTTATCGCGCAACTTTTGCGGAAACAAAAGCGCGGTTTTGGTGGTTGTTCGTCAATCTTTTTACGGCCGTGCTTGCCTCATGGGTCATTTCTCTGTTTGATGGCAGTATTCAAAAAATTGTGGTGTTAGCCGTCCTTATGCCGATTGTGGCATCAATGGGGGGTAATGCAGGTACGCAAACGGTAACCGTTGTTGTGCGTGCCCTTGCCATGCGCCAAATCAGCAAGGGGATGGCAAAAAAAGTTCTCCTCAAGGAGGGTCTTATTGGCTTGATAAATGGATTGATGTTTGCAGCAGTCGCGGGAATCATTTCATGGTTTTGGTATCATGATGCGTGGGTTTCTTTTATTCTTGGTGCGGCGATGATTGTAAATTTGGTCGCAGCCAACGTTGCAGGAACAGTCATTCCGCTTGCATTACGAAAAATTGGGGCTGACCCCGCCATTGCTTCCGTAATTTTTCTCACCACTGTTACAGATGTTGTTGGTTTCTTTGCGTTTCTCGGCATGGCGACGGCTTTCTTATTATAAATTCTTGACTCGCTCGTAACACGTTCTTATATTCATGTTCCTGTGATACAATTCACAACGTGTAGATATTGCCTATCGCAAAAAGGTTTGTAAGGCAGCCACATGCCATTGATAGATAAACTCTTGTTAGCATTTTTGGTGGTGGGTATATGGACATTAATTGGTCTGTATACACTAACCCCTAAGCCTGCAGAATCGCAAGATATTTACTTTGAAGTTCAAAAAGCTTTGAACAACTGCGGCATTATCGGGCGTGTACAGGAAGATTTTTATGGTGTACACCGCTTAGATGCCAATGTTGACTGTGGACCTAGTTGGATAGGGGAGCAGTAATGTCAAATGCCGCCTCTTCCGTGAAATTCAGCCGCCGCTTCGTCTTTACTGCGGGACTTGTGGTGTGGACAATTGTCCTTGTGCAAATTTTCAGCAGCACCGCCGCACAATCCAATACTCCCTTCATAGATAATGTACGTCGCGCCATTAACGCCTGCAAAGTCAT
>JBILKT010000043.1:0-10678 GCA_044376545.1 Alphaproteobacteria bacterium | reverse complement strand
CGAAGAACAAAACGGCAATAGCTATGTTTCTTTTAATTCTCGTCTGTTGTGCTTGAATGCACAGCAAGCACAGCCTGTCGCTCCTCAACGATAACACCTAAAAAGGATTTTTCTATGACCATATCTCTGCCTGATCTGCCCTACCCAAACACCGCACTACAACCGCATATTTCTGCACAAACACTCGATATTCACCATGGTAAGCATCATCGTCGTTATGTAGAAGTGCTGAATGATTTGATTAAAGACACCCCCCTTGCAACACAGTCGCTGGAAGAAATTATTCATGCAACCGTAAATGATGCAAGCAAGCAGGGCATCTTTAACAATGCCGCACAAGTATGGAATCATACCTTTTTCTGGCATTCTTTAACCCCTAACGGCGGCGGCAACCCAACAGGCGCACTGGAAGCAGCGATGATTAGCAGCTTTGGGAGTCTTGATGCATTCAAACAAGAATTTACCCAAGCGGCCGTAACCCAATTTGGTAGTGGTTGGGCATGGCTGGTGTTGGAAAAAGGACAACTCAAAATAACCAAAACGAGCAATGCGGCAACACCGTTCACCCAAGGGCAAGTACCGCTCTTAACCTGTGACGTTTGGGAACATGCCTACTACCTTGATTATCAGAATAGACGACCTGATTTTGTGGCAGCGTTCTTGGAAAATCTCGTGAATTGGGAATTTGCAGCGCAAAACTACGCCGCAGGGTTAGGCGTAACCGATCGTATCTGAAAATAATCCCAGAAAAACTTATACCAACCCCATTAAATTTCTAAAAATTTCTGGGCCCCTGCCTTCGCAGGGGATTCGCTCGGAGAACGCACTCACTCAGGACGAATCCCCTGCGAAGGCAGGGGCCCAGTTCCTTTAGTTTTTAAAGTGAATTGGTATTACGCGGTATAGTGATTTGTTGGGAAGGAAGAGATGCTGCCCCCTATCCCTCAATCCGCAACAAATGCACCTCGATGCGCGGTCTTTTGCCATTTTCCGCCTTAAAAACAGTGCGTAAACACTTGCGAATCACATCCACCACCGTTGCGTCTTTCTTAAATTGTGCTTCTGTCAATCCTTCTATTTCTTCAAGAATATAGTCTTCAATTTCGGGCAATAGTTCCGTCAATTCTTTATTTTCTAGCAATCCGAGCATAGAAATTTGCAGCGGGGCACACAAAGCCCCCTCCTCGTCCACCACAACGGAGGCAACCAGATAGCCACTTTCCACCGCTTTCATGAGGTTCTTACGACTCTCACTAAACAACGGGGTAAGGCGCGTCCCGTTAAGAGCGAGACGTGCAACAGGCACTTGATCAATCACGCGTGGTGCTGCTGTTTTGCTGAGCGCCACCATATCCCCATTATCAATCACAAGAGTGTGCGGCACTTGGCAAGAGGCGGCAAGATCTGCCTGTTCCCGCAAGTGACGTTGCTCGCCATGCACAGGAATAACTGCTTGCGGACGCACCCAACTATAGAGTTCACGTAAATCTTCACGGGCAGGATGGCCTGAAACGTGAATATGCGCTTCTTTGTCGGTGATAACTTTTATGCCCTTGCTGGCAAGAGCGTTCTGAATACGCCCAATCGCCTTTTCATTCCCAGGTATTTTGCGCGAGGAGAAAAACACTGTATCCCCTGCTTCTAAGTGCGCTTCTGGATGATTGCCTTGCGCCAAACGCCCTAACGCAGCGCGTTCCTCACCTTGGCTGCCAGTACAAAGATACAAAAGACTTTCGCGTGGCAACAGCTTTGCAGCGGAGGCATCCACAAATGTCATCTCTTGCAGGTAACCATTCTCAAACGCAGACTCATAAATCCGTTTCATGGAACGTCCCAACAGCACCACGCTGCGCCCTGCGGCATTAGCCGCTTTCGTCACACTATGCAACCGCGCCACGTTGGTGGCAAAACAGGTGACGGCAACCGCGCCCTTTTGTTGGCTAATCAAGCCTGTGAGGGCATCCGCAACCGATTGTTCCGAGCCTGCATTTTCTTCCACAAACACGTTGGTAGAATCACATACCATCGCAAGGATGTTTTCTTCCGCCAAGGCACGGAGTGCTTTTTCGTCCGTCAGATCACCGACCACAGGCGCATCATCGAGCTTCCAGTCGCCTGTGTGCAGCACTGCCCCTGCCGCCGTGCGAATCACCAGCGCATTGGGTTCAGGAATAGAGTGGGTGAGCGTGATGGTTTGCACGGTGAACGGGTCAAGGGTAAGACTGCCCGACATCGCCATCAGATGCAGCGGGATCTTTTCCAATAATCCTGTCCCCACCAATTTCCGCTTTAACACAGACGCCGCAAAACCCGTGGCATACACAGGGCACTGCAAACTTTCCCATAAATAGGGCACAGCACCAATGTGATCTTCATGGGCATGGGTGATAACCAATGCAACAATTCTATCGCGTTGTTCTACTAAAAACTTCGGGTCTGGCATGATAACATCCACACCCAGCATGGTTTCATCAGCAAACGTGATGCCACAATCAACAAGTAGCCACTTGCCCTGAAAGCCATAGGCATTCAGGTTCATGCCAATTTCACCACAACCGCCAAGAGGGACAAATAACAGTTGGTCTTGCGGCCAAGGGTAAAGAGAGGTCATCAAATATTTCCTTTAATACGTTTAAACAAGTAATATAGCCCTTTTAGGGTCAAATCGGGGTCATGCGCTGTGACCAGCGGTAAATCTTTGTGGAACAGGCTGCCCAAGCCCCCTGTTGAAATAATCTTTATCGTTGTTCCAGAAAAACACTCTAAAAGCAAGTTTTTCAGTAATCCTTCTACCAAACCGATATAGCCCCAATACAAGCCGCTTTGCATAGCAGTCACGGTTGACGTGCCCAACACCTGTGCGGGACGAATAAGAGGCACTTTCGGTAATTTAGCGGCATGATGATAGAGTGCTTCTAACGAGAGATTCAAACCAGGGGCAATCGCACCGCCTGCATAGTGTCCCTTTTCATTCACTACGTCGAAAGTTGTTGCTGTACCGAAATCAATAATAATGGCAGGCGCACCATAGTGTGCAACCGCCGCCACCGCATTGACCAACCGATCCGCGCCGACTTCTGCCTTGTTGGGCAAATCAATCACAATTCCAAGGTTTTCTGCCGTTGCATACAGCGGCTCTTGATGAAAATATTGCCGCACAAGGCACTTAAACGCATACTCACTTTCTGGCACCACAGAGGCAATAACCACAGCGTGAATATCCGAAAAATCCAAGCTTTTCAGTGCAAACAGTGCTTTCAACCATACAGCATAATCATCTGCCGTGCGTTGGCTGTCTGTATGCGTGCGCCATGAGGCGATAATAGCCTCCTCTTTAAAAACGGCAAACGAGGTATTCGTATTACCAATATCAATGGCAAGCAGCATACAATTTTTTCTTAACAACGCGCAGCGTATGCACCATGGTGCCTACTTGCAAGCGGTGCAATGTTCCCATTTTATCTCGCAAAAGCAAACTCCCTGTATCGACACAAATCCCTATAAACTTACCGCTTAACACACGGTTTTCCACTTGTATAGTAACCTCTTGGCTGAGACAGGCAGCTTTTTCAAACCATTTTTTCAGGATGACGTTCACTCCCCGTTCATTCCATTCGCGCAATAATTGCGTTATCGAATCACCTATTTGTTGCAATAGGGTTGACATCGAAACGATGGGGATTTTATGCGCTCGTAAACACGTTGCATTGTCGGGTGCAACCGCCACATTCAATCCAATCCCCACCAATACCCTATTTTCAAGGCGTTCTAACAAGATACCCGCCACCTTTTGCCCGTTAAGCAACACATCGTTTGGCCATTTAAGATGCACATCCACACATCCCAACGCTTCCAAAACATTGCCAAGCGCGACAGCAACAGCGTAACTAAGAAAAGGCGTATCGGTCGCGGGTTTATCAAAGGGTAAAGCGAGCGTTGTATAAAGGTTCCCTTTTGGCGAATGCCAAACATTGCCACGCCGCCCCATACCCGCTGTTTGTTCTGCCGCAAGGACAGCAAAGGGTGGAGAAATTGTTTCTAACAAGCCACGCGCTTGCTGTTGCGTGCTTAAAAGCGAGTCGTATTCAAAAATTCTCACCGCAACATCTCAACCCAACGCTGGCAGAAGGCGAATACTTGTGGCGCGGGATACGCAATAAATACCGTATTTGCCACGGCGGCTGCAATAACAATCGTTTTGGTTACAGGACACGGAAACACATCCAAGGGGGACTCATTCGCATCAAAAAACATGACCTTGCACACGCGCAGGTAGTAGGCTGCAGCCACAACGCTGCTCAACACCCCAACCACCGCAAGAGCATAGAGTTTTGCATCCAACACCACTTGGAACACATAAAGCTTTGACAAAAACCCTGCAAAAATAGGAATTCCTGCCATGGATAGCATGAAAATCGCTAAACTATAGGCGAAAAGCGGATTAGTTTTGCTCACGCCCGCGAGATCACGGAGTGAATCCACATACTGCCCATTCTTACGCATACTCAGCACACAGCCAAATGCGCCAACGTTCATCACCGCATAGACAAGGAGATAAAACAGCACCGCCGCAATCCCTATATCTTTATTAACAGACACCGCCATGAGCATAAAACCAACATGTCCAATGGAACTATAGGCAAGCAGGCGTTTAATATTCTGCTGCCGTAACGCGCCGAACGCGCCAACCAGCATGGAGAGAGCCGCAAGTACCATCGTGATTTGCTGCCATGACTCTGCATTCTCCGCAAACCCCACATAAACCAACCGTAATAATGCCCCCACAGCCGCTACTTTCGGGGCAACGGCAAAAAACGCCGTCACAGAGGTGGGGGATCCTTGATACACATCAGGTGTCCACATATGGAACGGCGCGGCAGACAGTTTAAAGGCAAGGCCGCACAGAATAAACACGATGCCCACCACGAGCATACTAGACGGCTGCGCTAAATCTCGTGCCGTAATCGCCATCGTACTATAGTCAGTTGTGCCCAACGCCCCATAGACTAATGACACACCATACAACAGCAATCCAGACGACAACGCTCCCAGTACGAAATATTTCAATCCTGCTTCGGTTGATTTCAGCGTATCACGCCGTAGAGCCGCGAGCACATAAAGGCTCAAACTCTGCAATTCAATGCCGATATAGAGAGACAGCAAATCGGTTGCCGACACCATCAACAGCATGCCCACACTGGCAAGCAAGACTAGAATATAAAACTCAAACTGGCGGGTGGGTTCTGCTTGTTCATATTGAACAGATAACAACACCGCGCCAAGTGCGGCTGCAAGCATCAGCAGCGTGAATGTTTGCCCGAAAACATCAGACGTAAACATCGGCACATTCACAAACGGCTGCGCATAAACCAGCGCCATCGTTACTGCAATCGTGAGGGTTGCAGGCAGTGCGGTGACCACCAGTGATGCACTCCCATTTTTCACCACAACACGGGCAACCAACAGCAACAACGTCGCTGTGACCAAAAACAGCACAGGGAAATAGGGCAACAACGCTGGGGGTAAAAATGAGAGCATTATTTCTTCTCTCCAAAAAGTTCAGTCAAGCGCCCAGTCAAGCGCACAGGCGGTTCAATTTTCAGTGCCTCGTCATGCCGCTCAATAAGCACCAACAGCGGCGCTTCTAAAGGCTTCAGGAATGTTGATGGCGCAATCCCCATCCACAACACCACAATAACGAGCGGCGCAAAAATTGCTTTTTCTCGCACACTCAAATCCGGTAGGTTGAAGAGATCTTCATGCACCATTTTGCCCAACACCACACGACGATAGAGCGAGAGTGCGTAAGCCGCACCCAACACCACCCCTGTTGCGGTTAAGGAAGCATATAGCGTATTCACCTTAAACGTGCCGAGTAACACAAGGAATTCGCCCACAAAGCCACTGGTTGCAGGCAAGCCAATGCTCGCCATGGTGAAGAATAAAAACACCACCGCATAATGCGGCATTTTCTGCACCAAACCGCCATACCGCGCAATCTCTCGCGTATGCAGACGATCATAAACCACACCAACACACAAGAATAACGCACCCGAGACAACACCGTGACTAATCATCTGGAAAATCGCGCCCTGCATGCCTTGCAAATTGAGCGTAAACAACCCGATTGTCACAAACCCCATATGGGCAATCGAAGAATAGGCAATGAGCTTTTTCATGTCCGTCTGCACCAGTGCGATGAGAGACGTATAAATCACGGCGATAATACTCAAGACTGACACAAGCGGAATAAATTGCTCCGTCGCTTGCGGCAACATGGGGATAGAGAAACGCAAGAAGCCATATGCCCCCATTTTCAATAGAACCCCTGCTAAAATTACCGAGCCTGCGGTGGGTGCTTCAACGTGCGCATCGGGCAACCATGTATGAAACGGCACCATCGGCACTTTCACGGCAAACGCGGCAAAGAACGCAAGCCACAACCACGTTTGCGTGCTCGCTGGCAAACGGAGATTGTCCATCAACACAGGAATATCCGCCGTGCCCGCATGACGATAGATCACAATCACCGCGAGCAACATCAACAGGGAGCCTGCCAGCGTATAGAGGAAAAACTTGAACGCCGCATAAATACGATTTTTGCCGCCCCACACGCCCACAATCAGGAACATCGGGATAAGCACCGCCTCAAAGAACACATAAAATAAAATCATGTCAAGCGCTGCAAACATACCAATCATGAACGTCTCTAACAACAGAAACGCAATCATATATTCGCGAATACGTGTCTCAATGGATTGCCAACTTGCTAAAATACAAATCGGCACGAGAAAGGTCGACAGCACCACCATAAACAGCGAAATGCCATCAATCCCCACATAATAGCTGATGTTCCACTGCGGCAACCACGTATAACGCTCGACGAACTGAAAGCCTGCATTGCTTGCATCAAACGCATTCCACACCAGCAATGACAAAACAAACGTCAACAAAGAAAAGCTCAACGCCACAGACTTTACAAACGTTGCTTTGGGCAAAGACGTGACTTTTCCCGTCAATAACAGCACCAATGCACCCAATAAGGGGAGAAAAATCAACGCACTTAACACCGGAATCCCTGAAAAAATTTGCACACTGCTCATCATAACGGCAACACCGTCTTAAAGAGAAAATACGACAGGAACGCAACCAGACCCAGCACCATCACGGTCGCATAGTGCGCAACGAACCCTGATTGCAGCTTTGACAATCCGCCCGCTGTCAACCAACTCACCGTTGCAGCCCCATTGGGCAGGAACCTGTCAATAATTTTCCCATCAAAAATTTTCCAGAACCCGCGCCCCAAGGCTTTTGCCCCGCGCACAAAAACGAAAGTATACAGCTCATCAAAGAACCATTTGCGATAGAAAAACGCGTAGGTAAAGCGGAACACTTTCGTAAAGAAAACAGGCACTTTGGGGAATACCAGATAAAAGAGGTATGACAAAATAATTCCTGAAAGCGCAATCCCCAAGGGAGTCATTTTTTCCCACTCTGGCAGATGATGCGTTTTTTCAATAAGATCATTAACAGGCAACACAAACAAACTATTGTTCCAGAAGGCAAGCCTATCATGCCCAATAAAATAGTCTTTGCCTAAATATCCTGCGCCAATCGCCCCCACTGTTAAAATCAGCATCGGCAACAGCATCACAAAAGGTGATTCATGGGCATGCTCAAACGTGTGTTTATCTGCCCGTGTTTTGCCATAGAAGGTGAGGCACAGCACACGCCACGAATAAAATGCCGTGAGAAACACCACAATCAACCCAGCCACCATGGCAAAGTGGGCAAAATATGTGCCTTTAACATGGGCAAGCTCCAGAATCATGTCTTTGGAATAATACCCTGCAAAAGGCGGAATTCCTGCAAGTGCAAGACTCCCAATGAACATCAACAGATGCGTTATCGGCAAGGCCTTGCGTAAGCCGCCCATTTTACGCATATCTTGCTCATCATGCATCCCGTGAATGACAGACCCTGCGCCTAAGAACAGCAACGCCTTGAAAAACGCGTGGGTAAACAGGTGAAAAATTGCGGCAGGATACGCAGAAATGCCAATCGCAAACATCATATAGCCTAACTGGCTACAGGTTGAGTAGGCAATCACCCGCTTAATATCAAACTGCGTTAAGCCAACCGTTGCGGCAAACACCGCTGTTGCTGCGCCCACAAACGTAATCACAATCCCTGCAATCGGTGCAAACTCTAGAACAGGCGACATGCGGCACATCAAGAACACACCCGCTGTCACCATCGTTGCCGCGTGAATGAGGGCAGAAACAGGGGTCGGGCCTTCCATCGCATCTGGCAACCACGTATGCAGCGCTAACTGTGCAGATTTGCCGACCGCCCCCACAAACAAAAGCAAACACACAAGCTCCAAGGCAGGCACAGAATAGCCCCAGAACGTGAACACTTCTGTGACTTTTTGCGGCGCTTGGGTAAAGATGCCGTCAAAACTTACCGTCCCGAACACAAAGAAGGCAGCAAATACGCCCAACGCTAGTCCCAAATCCCCCACACGGTTGACGACAAACGCTTTAATGCTGGCGGCATTCGCACTGTCTCTATCATGCCAAAAACCAATAAGCAGATAGGAGGCTAGCCCCACGCCTTCCCAACCAAAAAACAGTTGCACGAGATTATTCGCGGTCACCAACATCAACATGGTAAACGTGAACAGCCCAAGGTAACTCATAAACCGCTGACGAGACGCATCATGGCTCATATAGCCCACCGAATACAGATGCACCATTGCAGACACACCCGTCACCACCACCAGCATCACCGCACTCAATGTGTCAAACCGCAACGCCCATTCCACAACAAAATCGCCGGAAGCAATCCATGTCATCAAGGGCACCACTTTAACTTGATGTCCCAACGCAATCTCGATAAAAATTAATACCGAACAAGCCGCCGCACCAAAAATCGCCCCGACAGACATCACATTTGACGCACGCACGCCAAGAGTCCGCCCGAACAACCCCACAATCAGGGATGCCAGAAGCGGCAGGAATATCGCAGCGATGTAGACTGAATGAGACATCATTATCCTTGCAGTTCATGCGCTGTTTGCGTGTTCACGTTGCCCCGCGCACGAAAGTAGATCACCAAAATCGCCAACCCAATTGCGGCCTCCGCTGCCGCAACGGTCAGGATAAACAACGTAAACACCTGCCCTTTTAAATCACCGTGCGCTTGTGAAAACGCCACAAAGTTGACGTTGACTGCAAGCAGCACCAACTCAATAGACATCAAAATCACGATTATATTACGGCGATTAAGAAAAATTCCCGCAATGCCGATGGAGAATAAAATCGCCGATAAAATCATGTAATGCGTTGTAGGTATTAACATCTCACGAAATCCCTTCGCCTGATTTAACCGTGCGGATCTCAAGCGTCTCGCTGATTTTCCGCCCTACCTGCACCCCAATGTTTTGCTTTCTCACCCCGTCACGCTTCCGCAACGTCAGCACAATCGCGCTAATCATCGCCACCAACAACACCAATCCCGCCCCTTGGAACGCAACGATATAATCCGTGTAGAGCACCCGCCCTAACGCTTCCGTATTCGTCACCCCCATGTCAGAAGAAGTCGTTGTCGTTACCGATGGCACAACCCGCCACGACAAACTCACCATAATTAACTCTACCATAAGGATAGCCCCTAACGCAACCCCTGCGGGTAAATTTTTCTTGAAGCCTGTTCTCAGGTGTTCAAAATCAACGTCCAACATCATCACCACGAATAGGAATAACACAGCAACCGCCCCCACATAAACAATCGCGAGAATCAGCGCGAGGAACTCTGCCCCCCCTAGCATGAACACACCAGAGGCATTCAGGAACGCGACAATCAACCACAGCACGGAATGCACAGGGTTACGCGCTGTCACCACAACAATCGCGCTTAAGACCATCAAACTGGCGAAGATATAAAATAAAAGTTGAACCATAACCCTAAATCGCTTTACGATGCCCTTATAAGCGCTCATGGTCACATCGTAAAGACCATGCTTGCAAAAACCACATAAAAAGTTCAAACGTGGCGGGAATAACGCACTCCCTGTTCAAGAGAACCTGTCCAAGACAAAAGGAAATCCTATGCCCAAACAAATTTTTCACTTTCGCGTTTTCTATACTCGCGCCGTTTATCGCGATATTGAAATTGCGGGGACAAACTCGTTATACGATCTCGCGAATATTATTATGCAATCATTCAACTTTGATTTGGATCATGCCTTCGGCTTTTATAGCAATCTCAAAAGGTACTACGATAGTGCAGAACGCTATGAACTTTTTGCCGATCTGGAGGATATAGGAATAGAGCAAGATGCTGATGCCAAGGGCGTGAATGACACCCTGATTAGCAGCGTTTTTACAGAGAAAAAAGATATGTTGTTTTTATTTGATTACGGCGATTGCTGGGAGTTCAAAGTACGCTGCATGCGTATAAAACCATCCGAAAAAGGGCAAAAATACCCACGATACTGCCTCACTAAAGGCACTGCACCGATTCAGTATCCGCCGTTGGAGGATGAAGAAGACGAGGAGGAAGATGCTGCATAAACAGCCCCTTTCCACTACCGATATTCCGCATCCGCCTCTAAGTTCTTCGCAATCTGCGCTTCCCATCTGTCGCCATTATCCAACAATTTTTGCTTGTTATA
>JBILKT010000190.1:0-3355 GCA_044376545.1 Alphaproteobacteria bacterium | reverse complement strand
CACTAGGGTAAGTCATTGTTATTGCTCCTTTTCTTGTTTTTTCAACTAAAAAGAATATATAAAATTTTCCCGTCTATGTAAAGTTTCGAGACAAGCTCTCAGAAAACAGCCATTTTCGCTAGCGTCCTAGCGACTTTTGCAAGAGGTCTAATTTAACCGTTTCTAGGGCGATTGGGCATCTTCAGGTTAAAATTCATAATCTCCCTCAACCCTAAATCATATAATGAATGCCGCACTCGGTTTTTTCTTGCCCTGCCCAACGACCACTCCGCATATCGCCGTCAACACTGAGCTTTGCGGTGCAGGGCACACAGCCTACCGATAGGTATCCTTCTGCTTTCAGCGGATGATCGGGTAACCCATTCGCTTCTGCATAGGCAGCCATGTCTTCTGGCGTCCAGCGGGCAATGGGGTTGATTTTTATTTTGCCATTTTTTTCTTCCGCAACACCCACACCAGCGCGGGTTGCGCCCTGATATTGTTTGCGCCCGCTAATCCATGCATCATAGGGTGCAATGGCCTTTGCGAGCGGCAACACTTTACGAATTTCGCAGCACTTATCAGGATTTTGCTGCCATAATATGCCTTCTGGGTCTTCACGACTTAAATCGGCGCGGCTGGGCGCTAAAATAGTGAGGTTTTCCAAGTGCAATAGCTGTTGCAAGGTGTGGAGGTAATCCAGTGTTTCTGGAAACAGCTTGCCTGTATCGATAAACAAAATCGGCGTTGAGGGGTTTACGCTCGCAACCAAATGCAGCAACACGGCGGATTCCGTGCCGAAGGACGACACCATCGCAATACGCCCTGCAAAGTATTTATTAATGGCTTTATCCAGCAAATCCAACGCGCCATGCCCGTTGACTTCGCCCAATAAACTTTCTAATTTCTTGGTTAAGCTACTCATGCGGCCTCCAGCGCGGTTTTTAACGCTTCTGCCCCTAACCGATGGCAAAAATCCCCAAACGATTCTTGGGATTGTTGTTGTGTGCTATAAAGCGCGAATGCTTTGCCCAAGGTTGCGGCAATGTTCGCCTCTGGCACTTTATCCAGCACACGCTGATTAAGGCGCGTCCCTTCAAAATCGCCCCCTAAGTAGAGCGCGTAAAATCCGGGTTGCCGTCCTACCAAGCCAATTTCCCCTGCATAAGGGCGTGCACAGCCATTCGGACACCCCGTGATGCGAATTGAAATGTTCTCATTCTGTAAGTTGAATTTCTGCATCTCTGCTTCGATGCTGGCGACCATTGGTTCTTTGACACGCTCGGCTTCTGTCAACGCTAGCCCACAGGTAGGTAGCGCAGGGCACGCCATTGCCCAGCGACTCACCACACTCATATCACTAGCAAACGTGAGGTTATGCGCCCGTAATAATGCTTCAATCGCCACTTTATCAGCAGGCTTGATGTTACTGAGAATAATATCTTGATTTGGGGTTAAAATCGGGTCAACACCGTATTTTTGCACGACTTCCCGCAAGCCTGTGCGGATTTTTTGCGTTGCTGTGTCGTGAATGCGCCCTGATGAAATAGGCAAACCGAGGTATAGTAAGCCATCGCCCTGCTCATGCCAGCCCATGTGATCAACAACAGTGTATTGTGCAACAGGGCGGGCAGGGGGTAAGGGAGCCCCAAACTGCTCTTCGACCCCTGCTTTGACCCATTCCACGCCTTTTTCTGCCACTAAATATTTAAGGCGAGCATGTTTACGATTTGTTCTATCCCCGTGATCGCGCTGCATTTTTATCACGGCTTTAACGGCATCGATAAGTTGCTCTTTTGTCACAAAAACAATCGGTTTTGCAATGTAGGGGTAGGTTTCGGGCTTATTATGCGTCATGCCCAATCCACCGCCAAGGGCAAGGTTGAAGCCCTCCAGCGTTTGCCCGTTAAACAGCGCGATAATCGCCAAATCATTGGTGAGCACATCTACAGAATTATCCTCTGGCGTCGCCACCCCAATCTTGAATTTACGCGGCAGATAGGTTTTGCCATAGAGCGGCTCTTCTACTTCTTTAACCTCTTTAAATTCTTTATGCTGCTCGCCGTTAATCCAAATATCGGCATAAGCGGTGCTTTTTGGCTCGACTTCAGGCACAAGCGTATCCACCACCTCCCGCAAAGTGTTGTGCACCACATCGCGGATAGGCGCGGGACTGCTGGTAATGTTCCGCACCACATCGCCACAGGCAGAAATGGTGGACAGTTGCGCTTTGTTAATCTCGTGAATGGTTGACCACAGGTCTTTTTTGAGGATGCAGTGATATTGAATGGCTTGACGCGTTGTAATTCTGAGCGTGCCATTAGAATAATCATCCGCTAATTCATCAAGGCGCAAGTATTGCGCGGCTGTTAACCTGCCTGCGGGAATACGAATTCGCGCCATGAATTCATATTCTTTGTCTAAGCCTTGTTTTTTGCGGCTTGTCGCGGTATCGCGATTATAGCCCTCATAAATCCCATGAAATTTAAGAAGCTGATAGCTTGCCTCGCTTAACGCGCCTGTATCAGGATTTGCCAAATCTTCTAAAATTGTGCCGCGCAGTTGGCGGCTTTCAACTTTCATGCCCTCTACAGCAGAGAGTTTGGGTGTATCAGGCGTAGAATGTGTCATTGAGAGAACTCAGCATCTTATACTAATCCGCTTAAGTTTCTAAAAGAACGTATCGTCAATCAAGTAACTGGACCCAGCTGGAGTTTATCCTCGCGAAGGCGGGGGCTGGGGATTCGCTCGGGGTGGCTGCTTATGCAAGTCGAATCTCCTGCGAAGGCAGGGGTCTAGAAAGTTTTAGAAACTTAAGCGGATTGGTATTATAGTGTACGGCCATTATGCACAGAGCCTAGCGCTCCTGTCAATGGCCTACTCATGGCCATTCAGAGCACAGTAGAAACATTGCTGAAGGTGGCAGAAATTTTTTGCGATAGCGTCCTCAATCCCGCTGAGAGCGGTATAGCAACCAACATTGCAATAAGTGCGTATTCTATCGCGACATTTCCATTTGCATTCTGCAAAAAACGCTTCATCGTCTTCATCATGTTGACACCATAATAGAGAGAAAAACTAGAAAAAATCTATACGCCCAATATGTTTTTTAACGATTTATTAACCATATCATACACACTCAAAAAAACTTGTCAAGAGTAATTTTGTGTAAAACACAATGGGTATTTGCGATTACGGGCAAATAAAAAAATACTACTTAATTTTCGCTTCTTTGAATTCTACGTGCTTGCGAACACGGGGGTCGTATTTCTTCAGGCTGAGTTTTTCTGTCTTGGTGCGCGGATTTTTTTTGGTTACGTAGAAAAAACCAGTGTTTGCGGTGCTGAGCAGTTTAATTTGAATGGTGTTTGACTTA
>JBILKT010000226.1:0-3357 GCA_044376545.1 Alphaproteobacteria bacterium | reverse complement strand
CGGCTGGCGCTGGTCGGGCCAACATCGACTTCAACGTCAAACCGCGCCCGCGAAAAGTCAATTTCGCTCTCAATCCCCCCGGTCTTTGGGTTCAGCACTTTCCGGCCGATTTCCACCGTGCCGCGCTTGCCTTCCTCCGACAGCGTTTTCAGCTTCCGGCCAGGCTCCACATAAATCTCAGCCGCCATGCCCTGATATACTTCCGCAAGCCGCCGCTCTGCGTCCGCCGCCTCATCAAGGTAGCCATACGACTGCATGTCGATCCGGCCCTGCACCAAGTCCAAAGCAACACCCGATTGATCCGGCTGCAGTTGTTCCGCATTTTCGGGATTTCCCATCTGGTCGGCAACGTCCTGCCGCATGATCTGGATAAGGGCTGCAACCGCAGGCGCTACTTCCGGCGGCTCCAAATACCCGACAGGCCCCGCAGGCTGGATATTCCCGTTTTGGTCGCTCATCGACTGAATAGTGAGGAACGCCGGATTGTTCTTGTGCGCGTTGTTCCACTGCTCCTGATAGGGTGCAATCTGTTCGCCAAGGAATATCGGCGTTCTGACACCGCTTACCGCTGCCGTCTCTGCCACCTTGGACACCTGAAGGTTATACAGAATCTGCGCGTCCATAGCGTGCAGAACATGCCCTTTGAACCGTTCTACATGGTCCAAGACAGTTCGCTGCCCATACTGCGGGATCAGCGGGATTTCCGGCCCGGCAATGATAACCCCATCTTCCAGCACCTTCGCGCCGTTCAACACATACTTGCGGACCTGCCCGACCTTTTCAACGCGGGGTTCGATTTCTTTGAAGCCTGTTGCCTTCAGCCTCTCCAATTCGTCGGCATCAAGTTCCTCTTCGGTAAATTCCTCAAGGTCTTCCCCATCGACCCCGCCCTTGAAAACGCGCCAGGTCTTGTTGACCTGTTCCTTCACAAAGTATTCGGCGATGAAAACAAAATCCGTTCCGGTGCCAAACCATCCGAATTGATACTTCCCCACCAATGCCATCGGCCAGGACGCGCATTCTTCGCCATATTCTGCCACAAATGCCCGCCGCGCCCATGGCGTCAGCAGGAAGGCATGTCCCGCGTCCGACTTGTCCTTCAGCTTGGCGTTCACGTCAAAGAATAGGGTGGCCTCGGCATCGTTCACCGGCTCAAGGCATATCCGTTGCTGCGGCCCGTCGCCCTCATATTCCGTTCGCAGCCGCAAGCCGCCGTAGCCGCCCTCAAGCGATCCATCAAACGCCAGCGCCCGCGCTTCCTTGCCCCGCGCGTCCTGGGTATCGGCCCGGTAGCGCGATGTCATGGCATCCGACAGCGCGTCGGCTTCACTGCCATCAGCGGGCAGGAATGACGCGGCAATGCGGTTCTTCCGGTATTCGTTCCTGATCCGCATGATTGCCCCGCCGATGTGGTCAATCTCCATGCGCATCTTGTTTTCAAAGTCGCCGTCCGTATCCCAAGCCCATTGCGCGCCGCGAACGCGGACAAAGCGGCGAGACAGGGCTGCGGCCTCACGGTCCTCTCGGGTCGCGCTGTAGCTGTCCTCAAATTCTTGAAGGGCGCGCGCGTGCAGATCAGACAGGCGGGCTTCTTTACTTTGGCGCGGCATTATATTCCCTCGCAATGTTCTGCCTTACTTCTGCCCAATAATCCGCGACAAACCGGGAAATAAGCCATTCACTGAAACCGCTGGCACGCCACTCTTGGGCCATGCCGTCAATGATGCTATCCAGCGATTCCATCATAGCGTCATAGAATATCGCCATACCTTTGGGGTCAGTCTGCATCAAAACCTCCGACACCATTTATCCCCACCCCTAAAATCGACGGCCCGCCCCAAGCGCCGGGCGCGGGGCAATTTGAATTGGCGGTGCCGGAGCAGCCTTCTTGACCATGTCCGGGAACAAATCAGTGAGCGCCCATACCAAAGCATCAACCCTGTCAGGCGAATAGCCTTGCAGCTTGCGGTCAAAGCCGGTCGTGAACTGGCACATCATGTCCTCAAGCGCGCCGAACTCGCCCGCGTGGCGCACCTTGTCCCGCTCGTACAGCGCCGCAATCGGTTCCGCCCGCGTGACCTTGCCACGGCTGGCATGTACGGCCCTGTAAGGCACGTTCGCGCCTTGCGCCCGGATGGTGCTTTCCACCATTGCGCCACCCTGGTTGACTTCTGCCACGATCCGATCAGCGTCCCATGTGCGGTATGCGGATACGGCACGCTGCGCCCATTCCTCTGGCCTGTAGCGCCCGCTTTCATCCGCCAGCACATAGCCCCGGCCATCTGTGCCAAGACCGGCCACGATAATGCCCGTTTCGTCGCTGCCCACCTCGTTTGATACAGCGGGATCAACTGCAACTACAATTCGCACCATGTCCGGCTTTGTCTGTGTCCGGCGGATGTAGTCGCGCCGCCAAAGGGCATTCTCCACGTCCGCCATGTAATCACCGTCCCAGAAACGGCGGCGCTGGCGTTCCGGCAGAGCGCGCAAGCTGTCTAGATAATCGGCAGGCAGGTTGTCCGCGTTATCCATCGGGTTGATCACCATATGGGCGTAGGTCGCCAAATCAATCTGGCCCTCGCCGTCTGGATTTACCCCATCAATCCACATGCGATAGGTCCAGTGCGCATTGGTGGTTGGATTGAGATCGACATAGTTTTTCAGCGGCAGATCGCGCCCGTCAACCTGCACCACCTTTTGCGCAAGACGGGTCTGCGCAACAAGGTATGATGACAGCGGTATCTCGGAAGCCTCGTTTGAATAAAGCGTGGCAAACTCGCGGCCCAGCACCTTATCAACGCGGTCTTTGTCATCAAGGCCTGCAAGCCATATTTCGGAACCGTTCGGCAGGCTGAAATAACCGTCTTGTTCGTGCCAGTCCAACTTGACCGCAGGATAGGCCAAGGCAAAAACCTTGGGCAGCGTGTCCTTTCCGATGGATTGCTTCACAGCCACGCCATGCCGCCGGAATATCGCATGGCGTGACCCTGGGGCCTTGACCGCGCGGGTCGCTGTGAAATAGCAAAAGCCAAACGTCTTGCCAGACCGTGACCCGCCATAGCACAGTACATTCTTGCGCGGCGATGCCGCAAGCGCGCGCAGCTCCGATTGCTTTGGGGTCAGGGAAAACGTCATTCCAAGTGCGCCCATATCTTGCGAGACTTTATCATGCTTACAACCGGGCGCGCGCTGCATCGCTGATCTGATTGGACGTAATGATCACAGGTCAGCATCCGGGCTGGCAATGGTGACGGTCATTCCGATGTTGCCGCTCAAATCAAGCTTGTCGCCATAGACTTTCGGGCGCAGTTTGGAAGCCCGCCATTTCACAGCGTCATACTGCAACCGTGCAACCTG
>JBILKT010000189.1:0-3361 GCA_044376545.1 Alphaproteobacteria bacterium | reverse complement strand
ACGTTTCGCACACCTCAAGGAAAAAATTACCCTCCACCGGGGGTTGAAAATACACCGCAAGAAAAACGCCATCTGCTTCCTGTTAAATACTCTCTAGCAGCCCCCCTTTTTTTCCATTATGCCAAAGTTTGTTACCTGTGCTGGACGAGAGGTGGCTGCGTCTGCGCCAGCGTAATTTAATCGCGCTTGCCTCAGCCTACCTCTCGTTACCATCACACACAAACTTTAGGACACTCCCCCATCCACAGTACGCGCTTGCAATGACAATTCAACAAAGCGAGTGCTTGTTGGTTGATTAACACGAATGACTTACTTTTTTGGTTGCCACGCCGCTGCTTTTTCTTGCCCTTCCGCAATTTGTACAGGTGTCATTATTGTTTCTAGCTCATCACGCGCTATGTTGGCGTTCTCTTGCCCTTGTGATGCGGCAATGTTGAACCATTTATAGGCTTCAACATAATTTCGTGTAACGCCTTGCTCGTGAAAGTACATCAAACCAAGGAGGGCTTGTGCCATTGCAACACCTTGATTTGCGCCTTTTGTTGACCAAACAAATGCTTTCTTATAATCCTTAGTAACGCCTTTCCCATAATAATACATCCCACCAAGGAGGGCTTGTGCCATTGCAACACCTTGATTTGCGCCTTTTGTTGACCAAACAAATGCTTTCTTATAATCCTTAGTAACGCCTTTCCCATAATAATACATCCCACCAAGGAGGGCTTGTGCCTCTTTATCGCCTTGTTCTGCTTTTTGTTGGAGGATGTTAAATTCAGGATTGCTTTCAACTCCCTCAAGATTATTCGCGTTTGCGATGGGGGCTTGCAGGGGCGCAGAGCCTAATAAGAGAGCGACAATAAGCAGGATTTTGAACATAAAGAAACTTTCACTGTGCGGGCACTATATTGCCCTCGCTCTGTAATTTTAATGAATAGAAATACCGTTTGGGGGATTGCCATAAAATTGCAAGGCAAAAAATCAAAGAACAGGCGTTTAACTACTCGACTCATAAAATTTTGTGAGTCCATAAAAAAGGGGGAGAGAATCACACAAAAACTGTGATTTAACTGTGAATGTTTCATGGCATGGGGCGGAAAAAACAACACCCCAAAGCAAACCGACTTTGCTTCTACTGCTACCTATTTGCTACCTAGAGCTTTTTATCTTTGAGAGTGAACACTCACTCAAACCCGCTAAGTCCTTGATAAATAAATGGTGGAGGAGGTAGGATTTGAACCTACGAACTCCTAAGAGGGCAGATTTACAGTCTGCTGCCATTGACCGCTCGGCCACTCCTCCACACGTCGATAAGGATTTGCCACTATTGCGATTTTCGCGTAGATGTCAACGCACACTTTTCACTCACGAGGATTTTTTCCAAATGCGCCCCCCTAAAAAAAACCCTTTCCCCCAAAAACAAGGGAACACAGCTCCTAAAGCGGGGGGCTATTATCTGTATGGATTTCATGCGGTGCTGGCAGCTCTCGGCAATCCGCAGCGCAAAAACAAGAAATTGCTGGTGACAGGGGAAAATGCAACCCGTCCAGAACTCCTCCCGTTCACAGGAAAAATGCCTATTGAGACGTGCGCAAAACAAGACTTAGAGCGTGTGTTGCCCATGGGCGCGGTGCATCAGGGGATTGCGCTTCTAACCAGCCCCCTTGAGCAACGCGATTTAGAAGTGTTTTTGCGTGATGCGCCCGAACATACCGCGCTTATTGTCTTAGACCAAGTGACCGACCCCCACAATGTGGGCGCAATCTTGCGCTCCAGTGCTGCATTTGGCGCAAGTGCGGTGGTGGTGCAAGCACGCCATAGCCCTGAGGAATCAGGCACGTTGGCAAAAGCCGCCAGCGGTGCGTTAGAAAACGTGCCTTATATTAGTGTCACCAACATCACCCGCGCACTCGAATACCTTAAAAAAGAAAGGTTCTGGTGTTTGGGCATGGATGCAGAGGGCAGTCAAAATCTGGCGACTCTCAACATTCCTGAAAAAGTTGCACTGGTGTATGGCGCGGAAGGAGATGGACTGAGAAGACTTACCAAGGAAAATTGCGATGTGTTGGTGCATGTGCAAACATCGGGAACATTTTCTAGTCTCAATGTGTCGAATGCGGTGGCGGTGGGGTTGTATGAGGTGAATAGGCAAAAAGGAGTGGCATAAAAAGCGGGTATCGGGTATGGGATTTCGGTGCAAGAAAGAAACCTGCCGATACCCCAAACTCGAACCCCGACCTTTTATGAAAACAGCCGTTATCACCTTCCCCGCCTCTAACTGTGACCGCGATATGGCAGTCGCCCTCAAGCACGTTACAGGCAAAGCCCCGTTAAGAATTTGGCATCAAGAAACGCATATCCCTGATGACGTTGTCTTTATCGCGCTCCCTGGGGGATTTTCCTATGGGGATTATCTCCGTTGTGGTGCCATGGCGGCGCACTCTGCCATTATGCAAGAGGTGAAACGCCATGCGGCACGCGGCACGCGAATTTTGGGTGTCTGCAACGGTTTTCAGATTCTCTGTGAAGCAGGATTGCTATCAGGCGTACTCTTACGCAATGCAGGGCAAAAGTTTATTTGCCGTAGCGTCTCCGTGAGAGTGAACACTCACTCACAATTCACCAGCACCTACAATGCTCCCGCTATTACGCTCCCCATCGCCCACCATGATGGCAACTATTTTACAGATGAGCGAACACTCACTCATATTAAAGACGAGAATTTGATTGCGTTTCAGTATTGTGACGCAGCGGGTAATGTCTCTGAAGAAGCAAATCCTAATGGGGCGGTTGACAATATTGCAGGGATTTTTAACGACAGCAAAACTATCCTCGGCATGATGCCGCATCCAGAACGGGTCGTAGACGGACAATTGCACGGCGGCACCGATGGCACGCCCTTATTTAAAAGCATTGTAGAGGCATTGAATTAGTATGGTTGCTCTTAAAAAACTGACTGCAGCGGATGCCGCTGTCCACGGCGTAACCGCCGAAGAATTCGCAAGCATTGAGCGGATTTTGGGTCGTTCCCCCTCCCCCACCGAACTCGGGATTTTTTCCGTGATGTGGAGTGAGCATTGCTCGTATAAATCGTCGAAAAAATGGCTCAAAACCTTGCCGACAACCGCGCCATGGGTCATTTGTGGGCCGGGGGAAAATGCGGGCGTGATTGATATTGGCGATAATCAAGCAGCGATTTTTAAAATTGAAAGCCACAATCACCCCTCTTTCATTGAGCCATTCCAAGGTGCGGCAACAGGCGTGGGCGGCATCATGCGCGATGTGTTCACCATGGGCGCGCGTCCGATTGCGAACCTCAATGCATTACGCTTTGGCGATCCGTCCCATCCTAAAACCAAGAAAC
>JBILKT010000188.1:0-3387 GCA_044376545.1 Alphaproteobacteria bacterium | reverse complement strand
AAACTTTAGGACACTCCCAATCAGTAGGGTGTAACATCTGCCCTGCTTATTTTCTCATTCTGCTTTGCCTTTTCTATGCCACGTTGAAATGTTGCCTCTAAT
The DNA here is from genome assembly GCA_044376545.1 of Alphaproteobacteria bacterium. Taxonomy (GTDB): domain Bacteria; phylum Pseudomonadota; class Alphaproteobacteria; order JAJTHO01; family CANGXP01; genus CANGXP01. Next base: position 3,285 of record JBILKT010000188.1, on the reverse strand, counting down.
AAGGCAGGGGTGAGCGGTTGGGTTTTGCCTTTCGTTATTGCTCGCTCGCCAACGTCTAAAGCGACGGATAAACGGTGTTGTTCATTCTCTCGCAAACGGCGCACGGCATCGCGGATAACCTCTGTAACACTGCTGTAATACCCTGCTTGTACTTTACTGCGGATATAGGCTTCGTCTATCTCCGCAAAAGAAACTTTCATCATAGAGATACCTCTTTCTAATGCCCTTATCATACCCCATTTTGGGGCATAATACAAGAAAGCATCGCTACACACACACTTCCCCCACAAAACTCCTCACAGCCGTGCCGCGCATCAGCACATGTCCATCTTTGAGATACTCGATTTCTAAGTTTCCACCATCAAGAATGACAGTGACACAACGCCCCACCAACCCTTTTCTGAATGCAGCAACGGCTGCCGCACACGCGCCTGTGCCGCACGCCTCGGTGATGCCCACGCCGCGCTCCCATACCCGCATTCTTAAGGTTTTTTCATCTAATACCTGCACAAATTCGACATTAGTGCGTTCAGGAAACAGCGGGTGTATTTCGATGAGTGCGCCTAAGGCTTTTATATCCAACGCCGCCACGTCCTCAACAAAAAACACGCAATGGGGGTTGCCCATGTTCACCGCAACGGGATTAGACCAGCTGCCCGTTTGCAATGGCAACGCCACCGTATCAACGGGCTGACTCAAGGGAATATCGCGCCAATCGAGCTTCGCCAGTCCCATATCAATTTCTACCGTATCCTCGCTGATACGGCTTGCTTCCAATATCCCTGCTGTTGTCTCAAGCGTGCAATCGTCTGTGCCTGTCTCTTCCATTACGAGTCGTGCCACGCACCGACTCGCATTGCCACATGCCCCTACTTCACTCCCATCCGCATTGAAAATCTGCATTTTTATATCTGCACTGGTTGATGGATGCAGCAGCACGAGTTGGTCAAAACCAATGCCGCGCCGTCTGTCTGCCAACGCACGGAGCTGCAAAGAGCTCAGCGCTATGGAATGCGCCCGTGCGTCGATAATAACAAAGTCGTTAGCAAGCCCGTGCATTTTGATGAAAGGAATTTTTTGCATCATTGCTTGATTATACAATAAAGATGCTGTATAGGTCCAGTCCTCTTTAATTCACGTCAGTCCGCGAAGGTTCGCGCACTGGCGCTTTTTTGCTTGAAGAGGTTTTAGGTTTTCGGGATTCGGTTTTAGTGGTCAGAGAGCAATGCCCCCTCACACTTCCCAAAACCTAAAACCTAAAACCTAAAACCTACTTATCATGTTTGACTCTCTCTCCACCCGCCTCACAGGCATCTTCGATAAACTCACCAAGCGCGGTGTGTTGTCTGAAGCCGATGTAGACACCGCGTTACGCGAAATCCGCGTTGCCTTGCTCGAGGCAGACGTGGCGTTGCCTGTTGTTCGCACGTTTGTGGCGGCGGTGAAGGAAAAAGCCATTGGGCAACAGGTGGTGAAAAGCATCAGCCCTGGGCAGATGGTGGTCAAAATTGTGCATGACCACTTAGCAGAAACGTTGGGGCTAGAGCAATCGCCGCTCAATTTTAACGCGGTGCCCCCTGTAGTTATCCTCATGGCGGGGTTGCAGGGGTCGGGCAAGACCACCTCAGCGGGCAAAATCGCGCTGCGCCTCAAGAATACGCAGAAAAAGAAGATATTGCTTGCCTCAACCGATATTTACCGCCCTGCCGCACAACAGCAATTAGAGATTCTCGGCAAGCAAGCGGGTGTGGAAACCCTCGCCATTATTGAGGACGAAAAACCGCTGAAAATTACCGAACGGGCGCTCACCACCGCACGCCTCCAAGGCTTTGACGTGCTGATTATTGACACGGCAGGACGCCTCCACATCGACGACACCTTGATGGACGAGATTAAAAGCATTCATGCCCTCGCCAAGCCCACCGAAACGCTGTTGGTTGCCGATGCCATGACGGGGCAAGATGCCGTCAACGTCGCCACAAGTTTTTCTCAAGCATTGCCACTCACAGGGATTGTGCTTACCCGTATTGACAGTGATGCACGGGGCGGGGCCGCCCTCTCCATGCGCTCGATCACAGGCTGTCCCATTAAATTCTTAGGCGTGAGCGAAAAACTCGATGGCTTAGAGGATTTTCACCCCAGCCGCATTGCAGACAGAATTCTCGGCATGGGCGATATTGTGAGCCTTGTGGAACGGGCAACCGCCAACATTGATCAGGTTGAAGCCGAAAAAATGGCCGCCAAGCTGCAAAAAGGCACGTTTGATTTAGAAGACCTTGCCAGCCAGTTCAGACAAATGAAAAAGTTGGGGAGTATGTCCTCCCTCATCGGCATGATCCCCGGTATGGGCGCGATGAAAGACAAGCTGAATAGTACTGATGCGGAAAAATCGATGCGGCGGAGCGAGGCGATTATCTCCTCCATGACGCCGTTTGAACGCCGCAACCCTAAGATTCTCAACGCCTCTCGCAAGCGACGTATTGCGGGTGGCGCGGGCGTGGAAGTGCAGGAAATTAACCGCCTGCTCAAACAACACGAACAAATGGCACTCATGATGAAAAAAATGGGTGGCATGAGTAAAAAGCAACTTCTTCGTGGGGGTATGCCACAGGGGTTGCTGAACTAAGAGAGGGGTGAGGCACGAGGCACGAGGCGCTAGAAGAATTTTCCCTCGTGCCTCGCGCCTCGTGCCTTCCCCCTTCATTCTCTATCATTATCAACAAAGGATACCGAAAATGGCAGTAAAAATCAGACTTTCACGCGGCGGCAGCAAAAAACGCCCGTTCTATCGCATTGTGGCGGCATCAAGCGATGCTCCGCGCGATGGGAAATTCTTGGAAAAACTCGGCACCTACAACCCGTTGTTGCCCCAAGACCACGCACAACGCTTAGTGCTGAATGAAGAGCGCATCAAGTATTGGCTCAACACCGGCGCACAAGCAACAGACCGCTTGCACCGCCTGTTCGGCAATGTCGGCATTGTGGAAAAACGGGCAATTCCGAATAACCCGATACAAGCCGCCCCTGGGAAAAAAGCCCTAGATCGTGTTGAGTCTCGTGCGAAAAAAGAGCAAAAACGCCAAGAAGCGTTGGCTGCGGCGAATGCAGCCCCTGTGGTGGAAGAGGTTGTTGTTGCTGCAGAACAAACCCCTGCTGCGGAATAGTTTCAGGCGTTGAGAAGAACAGAAAGCTCCTGTCGATTGGCAGGAGCTTTTTTTATTGTTTAAAATTACAAACATACATGCTATATTTGCTTTAAAGGAGTAAATTATAAATGACAAATTG
>JBILKT010000187.1:0-3411 GCA_044376545.1 Alphaproteobacteria bacterium | reverse complement strand
AAGCGCAACTCAGCGCGTTAGAAGAAATTTTAGGCGATATGGCAGGGGCCGCGCAAATGGTGCGTCTGCTACAAGGCGATGTGGGCAGTGGCAAAACGATTGTCGCATTTTTGGCAGCGCTGACCGCTATTGAGGCAGGGTTTCAAGTCGCTATCATGGTGCCCACCGAAATTCTTGCCCAGCAACATGCTTTAAGTTTTGCGCCATTAAGTGAGGCATTGCAGATTCCCGTTGCGACACTGACAGGACGCGACAAAGGTAAATCCCGCGAGAAACTGCTTAGCTCCATCGCGTCGGGCAGCATTCCCCTTGTGATTGGCACGCACGCGCTGTTTCAGGAGGATGTGGCATTCCACAAATTAGGCCTGGTGGTGATTGACGAACAGCACCGTTTTGGCGTGCATCAACGGTTGACGTTGACGGCAAAGGGCAACGCCCCGCATCTGCTGGTGATGACGGCAACGCCCATTCCGCGCACGCTGCTGCTTACGCAATATAACGACATGACCACTTCAAAAATTTTGACAAAACCCGCAGGGCGCAAGCCTATTCACACGACAACCGTCTCGCTAGACAGGTTAGAAGAGATGGTGGAACGATTGAAAGGGGCATTAGCGGGCGGCGCGAAGGTGTATTGGGTCTGCCCGCTCGTGGAACAGTCAGAATTGCTTGATTTAGCGGCTGTCACCGAACGCTATGAGGATTTAACAAAGATTTTCGGAGAGCAAGTCGGTCTATTGCATGGGCGCATGACGGGAGACGAAAAAGAGGCAATTATTCGCGCATTTACCGATGGCACAGTGAATTTGCTGGTGGCAACAACGGTCATTGAGGTGGGCGTGAATGTGCCACAAGCAACCATTATTCTGATTGAACATGCCGAACGCTTTGGGCTCGCGCAACTACACCAACTGCGCGGGCGCGTGGGGCGCAGCGATGTGCAAGGGCATTGCGTGCTTCTTTATGGCAAGCCACTTGGCAAAGTGTCCTATCGCCGCCTGCAAATTATGAAAGAGACGAACGATGGATTTGTGCTCGCGGAAGAGGATTTAAAATTGCGCGGCGCAGGCGATATGCTAGGCACAAAACAAAGTGGTCTGCCAAGTTTTAAGATAGCCGATCCCGTAGAACATGCCGATTTACTGGCACTTGCGCACACCCAAGCGGCACTCATTTTGCATCGCGACTCCACACTGCAAACCCCTGAGATCCGGTTGTTGTTGGAGCTGTTTCAGCCGTCACAACACACCGCCTATTTGGCGGCGGGATAGTCTATGGTGATCTCTATTGCCCCGATGATGGACTGGACAGACAGGCATTGTAGATACTTACACCGTCTGCTGTCTAAACATGCCGTGCTGTATACAGAAATGGTCACCGCCAAAGCCCTGATTTTTGGTGCGAGTGAACGCTTACTCACATACAATTCTCAAGAACATCCCGTTGTATTGCAGCTAGGCGGGAGTGACCCTGCGGAAATGGCGCACGCTGTCAAAATTGCCGAACCGTACCAGTATGATGAATATAACATCAATGTGGGGTGCCCGAGTGACCGTGTGGTGGATGGCGCGTTTGGCGCGTGCCTTATGGCAAAACCCGAGGTTGTGGCTGCTTGTGTAAAGGCGATGCGAGGAGAAACTGACCGCCCTGTAACGGTTAAAACCCGCCTTGGCATTGATGATTTAGACAACAATGCGCACCTTCATCATTTTGTAGAAACCGTAGCAGCGGCAGGGTGCACGCATTTCATCATTCATGCACGAAAAGCGTGGCTGAATGGCTTAAGCCCCAAGGAAAATCGGGAGATTCCGCCGCTGCAATATGATCGGGTGTATGCCTTAAAACAAGCATTCCCTAGTTTAACAATCACGCTTAATGGCGGGGTGACCGATTGGGCGCAAACAAAGAACCACCTTGGCTATTGCGATGGTGTGATGCTGGGACGGGCGGCGTACCAAAAACCTGCCTTGCTGCGCGAAATAGACAGCCTGTTTTTTGGAGAGACAACACCATCCCGCCCGCTTCCTGAGAGTGTTTTGGAGTATAAACAGTATGTTGATAGGCAACTAGCCGTAGGTGTGCCACTGCATATCCTCACCCGCCCGCTATTGGGACTCTATGAAAGCTGCACAGGGGCACGGGCTTGGCGACGCATCCTTACTGAAGAGGCACGCGACAAAACGTCTAGTGAGGTGTTGCTCAAAGCGTTGGCGGTAGTGGCATGAGCACACTCTTTTGGCGCGACAACACGCCCGTTTCCCCCCATTTTGACGATATTTATTTCAGCCTGCAAGACGGCTTGGCAGAAAGTACCTTTGTGTTTTTGGAAAATAACAAGCTCGAGCAGCGATTTAAAAGCGTTACAGACCAATTTGTGATTGGTGAACTGGGTTTTGGCACAGGTCTCAACTTTCTCAACACCGTGCGGTTATGGCAACAATGCGCGCCGAAAAACGCAACATTGTATTACTATGCGGTGGAAAAATATCCGCTTTCGCCAGCAGATATTGAACGGGCGTTACGGGTGTGGTCGCCATTGCACAATTTAACCGATATTTTTGTTGCCCAATACCCGCAAATATTAATGAGTGAATACTCACTTATTTTTAAAAACGTCTATTTATCTGTTATTTGCACAGATATTGACGCTGCTCTTGCGTGTATAGCCCATCCTGTTCATGCTTGGTATGGGGATGGTTTTGCGCCCGCAAAAAATCCTGAGATGTGGTCAACAGCGGTGTTTCAACGCATGGCAGAAAAAAGTGCGTCTCATGCCACTTTTTCTACCTTTTCTGCGGCACGCCTCGTGCGGGACAATGCAACAGCAGCAGGGTTTACAGTTGAGAAAGTGAAGGGGTTTGGGCGGAAACGCACTATGCTGCGTGGTTTTTTATAAATGAGTAAACATTCACTCATTATCGTTGGAGCTGGCCTCGCAGGCTGTTTCACGGCGCATGCCTTTGCAGCACAAGGGTTTGATGTCCATATTTTTGAAAAGGGCGAGGGGTTTGGCGCGGGTGCATCGGGTAATCTTGCAGGGGCTCTTCATCCCCAACTCACCGCTGCCCCCAGCAAACATGGGCAATTTTATGCAGATGCTTTTAGAAAAATGGTGGCATTGCTGGATGACTTGCAACATCGCACTTCTTACCCATTTTGGCAACAATGTGGGGCATTGTGGAGTGCAGACACGCCGCAACAACAAACCCGCTATCAAAAAATCGCTGATCAAGCCTATTGTGCGGATTTGGTTGAATGGGTGGATGCCCCTGAAGCAAGCGAGATTGCGGGGGTTGAACTCTCTAGCTCCGCGCTTTTCCTACGCCAAGCAGGCTGGGTGCGCCCTGCCCTCCTCTGCCAAGCCCTCTGCGCCGCGTTTCCTGAAAAAATCACCCTGCATGGGAACATGCC
>JBILKT010000186.1:0-3435 GCA_044376545.1 Alphaproteobacteria bacterium | reverse complement strand
ATTCTGCCATCATCAAACACAACAACGCCAACCTGTCATAGTCCATATCAAACAACACGGCCCGAATGGCGCGATTTTGATGTACATTTTTTACATTCCATGCTGAAATCGCTGCAGCAGGATCGTTCAGAAATTCTTGATAATGCAAATGCCACACCGCATTGTAAATAGGCAGCATCGTTTGTACATCAGGCGGCGTTACAGTCGCATCGTCTCCTTGATGCGTATTTTTGCGCTTACTATAAACACTCTTGAGTAGCTGCTGCTGGTTTTGCCATTGCAATTCTTGGAAATACGGCTGCTGGAAATCTTCTGCTAGCACGCGATAAAGCGCCGCAAGCTCTCCTAATACTTCTGCATCAGGACGCACACCCTTATTGCGATAATAGGCAAGCTTTTCACCTAACACAAAAGCGCAGGCATTCAACCCCAGCCCACTAATACCCCGCATCATACTATACACATCATCAACCAACAGTGCAAATAACTGCTCTGTTGGAGTATTGCTGTTTACGGCATGAAAAGCAGCTTGCCAAGGTTTGGTCATAATTTAAGATCTCAACAGAGAGTGTGTAGAGGTGCGTTTATAATCCCACACAACACTTAAAATCCTCTTAAGCTGGCTCTTTTTTTTGCTAACTTTATCGGTGAAAACATGCAATTGTATGCAAGCTCTTAGAGATGCCCTGATATTTTTGCAAAGCGATAGGGCTTGAGTAATGCGGCAACAGCGGCAGGGAACATCGCTTGTTCAGGGATCCGTTCTTCAAAACTTAATGCCACTAACACCAGCATCGCTTGTTTTAAAGGCATAGGAATACTGCTCGCAGACGTGCCATATCCTGCACTAAAATCAATTTCAATGCCGCCCACGCTTTTTGAAGGGTCAACCAACACGGCACTCTCCAAAAACGCGAGTTTCCCAGAAATGAGGTCAACACTATACGCTGTTGCAGGAATCGTTACACTTGTCCCGTTTGCGGCAAACACTTTCACACTTTCAACGGCAAGCACAGGAATTTTTGGCAGAAAAACACGCTGTGTGAACATATTCACCACACACGCCGTTGTGCTATAGCTTGATTGCTGCACAGGGCGTGGCCACGCATCTAAACTCATGCGCCAGCGTTGGCTAATCAAAGCACGCCCTGTATAATTTTCGACCAACTGCCGCGCCGTCATAATAAACGTATTACCAAGGCTTTGCTCTGCGTCGCTATCCAGCCGCAAAAAAGCCTTCACTTCCGCCCATGTCAGCGGTTCAACACTGGGGGCCGTTAAAAGAGTCATACTCATGGAGAATCTCCAAAAAAGAAAGCCGCCTCTCATGATGAAAGGCGGCTTTGAGTTAATAGGCTAAAGGAAACGGTTACACGCCAAACTGAAGGAGTTTAATCGCTTCAAAGTTGGTCACATCCCCCCCAACACGCTTGGTCGTATAGAATTGTACGTAGGGTTTCGCCGAGAAGGGATCTCGCAAGATACGAATATCTTGACGATCCACAATCGTATAGCCCACCTTAAAGTTGCCAAACACCACCGATAAACTATCGGTTGCTTTGTTGGGCATCTCTTCTGCAAGATAGACATTAAACCCAAGCAACGTAGAGGGTGTGCCGCTTTGGGTGCTTGGCTGCCACAGGTAGTTGTTGTCAGAGCCTTTGAATTTGCGAATGTCTGCCATCAGCGAGCGATTCAGTAACCATGACGCGTCCTTCATATAACTAGGCTTGAGTCGGAACGTCAGATCTACCAAAATATCTGCTGGAGAGCTTACAGCCCAACCGCCAGCAACACCTGTTTTTACACGCTCAAGCGTGCCCCATGTTGTGCCCGCAGCATAACTCAGAAAACCCTTGGGTTTTCCAGAACCATCACCCGATGTAAAAGCAGTGCCCTCTACTTTCGCAAACGATTCGGCAATGTTTTGCGTAATGAAGGCATCCACGTTAAAGCGGCTGTCATCAATTAATTGCTGGGTCAAACGCGGTTGTGCATACAACTCATAAGACGTAATTTTTACACGTTGAAGTTGTGGTGTGGTGGTTTCTGCCCGTGCCCCAGTTTCTGCCACCCAAGCAGAACCCGCATCGGTATTATCCACTAAAATATCAATCGCATCGCCTGCAATACTGATGATATTGGCTACAGATCGCATGGGAGAAAGCACAGTCAAGGTTTGTGTAAGTTCCTCATAAAGCAAATCAGGCACCGTATACCCGCCATCGATATCTGATCCAATAGACATCGCCTTGCCTTCTAGGGTACGCAAACCATCATGTTGCCCTGTCCGCAAAAAACGGTTGAATGCCGCTTTTTGTTCCAATTTTGCCGTGCTGTATTGTTGACCAGCACCATCTAAGGGAGAGCGCTTCACAGCGGCTGTTAAGGTATCCACTTGCCCCTGCAAGCGGTCTAACTCGCCATTCAAACGGTTTACTTTTTCTTCAGACAACACATCACTTGCTTGTTTTTTGCTGAGCTCTTGCAAGCGTCTGTCATTTGCTTCTTTAAATGCCGTAAATGCACTGCCAAGATCATCGACAGCGGCTTTAATTTCATAAGTTGTCATCGTGTTACTCCTTGATAAAGTTATATAAGTTCACGAATCGTGTCGGCTAAGCGCACCAAATCCCCAGCCTCCCGCTGCAACGGCATCGCTTTAAAACCATGATTCGTAATCGAAACGGCATCACGCCGTGAGAATCCTGCTTCGCGCAGGAATTGTTCAAAATCGCGGGGCGCGGTAATGTTCGCCGCTTTAACAGCGGTAATTTTCGCCTTTTCATTCGCAGGAAATGTCACGATAGACACCTCCCACAGCGCGATTTTGGTAATAATTCGTTTTTTAGGGCTGCCCTCGCTGTGCGCTTGCTCCACCTGATAGCCAATCGACATGCTATCCAAGGCGCCCGCTTTCATTAGCGCATAGACCTCACGGGCTTGTGCCACCTCCAGCAGCAACTGCCCCTCCACATACAAGCCGTAGTTATCTTCCAGAAGCGTTGTGAGCACGCCAATCGGCGCAGAGGGGCTATGCTGCCACAGCAATTTCGGCAAATCCCCCTTTGCCTGCCATGCCTTAAGGTTCTCGCTAAACGCGCCCTTTTGAATGACATCCCGCTGCCCATCTTCCACATTAAACACGCTCGCATAACCCTTAAAAAACCCTGTATTCTCAAGGGCTTTCAGCTCAAACAGCGCGTTGTGTCGTTCGTTTTGCATGATCATTTTCTCCATAAAAAGGGTATAAAAAAAACCCCGCACTAAGGCGGGTTTGTGTGTTTTTTATCTAATTTACTTTCAATTATCCAACAGGCTGTCCTACACTGACTCTCAGAGCTTGTCCCGAAACTAACGTGCAAGGAGAAAGTTGAGATTTTTGAGCGAAAAATCCCCCCAAAATAGCGGGATATACTGGGGTATTTTCCCTAT
>JBILKT010000184.1:0-3446 GCA_044376545.1 Alphaproteobacteria bacterium | reverse complement strand
ACGTTTGCGTTGACGGATCCTGAACATGGCTATTACACCACAGGGCACCCGTTCGGGCGGGCGGGCGATTTCATTACCGCGCCAGAGATAAGCCAACTGTTTGGCGAGATGGTTGCCCTGTGGTGCGTGGAGCAGTGGCAAAAGTTGGAATGCCCGAGTGCGTTTACGCTCGCCGAATTGGGCGGCGGCAAGGGCACGCTGATGGCCGATGTGCTCCGCACCACGCAAAAAATTGCCCCTGCTTTTTTTGCGGCAGCAACGGTGGCAATGGTCGAAATAAGCCCTATCCTCCAAGCCGCGCAACAACAGGCACTCCACCCCTTTGCAAAAGGACGGTGGCACACAACCATCGACAGCATCCCAGAGGATACCCCCCTCCTCCTGTTTGCCAATGAATTTTTTGATGCACTGCCGATTGAGCAATACATCAAAACGGCGGATGGTTGGCATGAACGATGGGTGGATACGACGGGGTTTGTGGTGGGTGCAGTTGTCAACCCGTCGCCGCTGTTTATTGACGCACCAACGGGGAGCATTCTTGAACACTCCCCCGCCACCCTTAGGATTTTTACACAGCTTTGTGAACGGATACGCAATCAACAGGGCGCGATGCTGATTATTGATTATGGCTATACCAACCATGCGTTGGGGGACACCCTGCAAGCCGTCAAAAACCATCAATACGTCCCCGTTTTGGACAATATCGGCAAGGCGGATATTACCGCCCATGTTAATTTTGCCGCGCTCAACGATATTGCTGTGGAAAAAAATTTGTCCCCTACGCTCTCCACCCAACGGGATTTTTTGCATCAGTATGGTATCACCACGCGCCTTGCGGCGTTGCTGAAAAACGCCTCCGTTGCACAACAAGAAGAGTTGATGAGCCAATATCAGCGATTGGCGGGCGTGGAGGCAATGGGCGTGTTGTTTAAGGTGTTGTGTGTGGGGAGCTAAAAAATTAATGTTGTGTAGGGGGGATTGGGGCGTTACAAAAACCAGTATTATTGTCGTCTTACAGACAGGCTTACAGAACAATGCCCTCCTCCCTCTCCGCGCTTGAAAAATTGGCATGGTTGCGGCTTATCCGCACCGAAAATGTGGGCAACATAACCTTTGCCGCTTTATTGCGGCAATTCGGCAGTGCCAGCGCAGCACTTGAGGCAATTCCCACGCTGGCTGCACGGGGCGGGCGGGCAAAGCCCCTTAAAGTGCCCTCTAAAGCCAGTGCAGAAAAAGAGCTTGAAACGTGCATTTCTGCAGGCGTTGCGGTGATAGCGTCGATTGAGGCGGCGTATCCGCCGTTGCTGCGTCACATAGACGATGCCCCTCCCCTATTGTTTGCATTGGGGAATGCGGAAACGTTGCAACAGCGCAGTGTGGCATTAGTTGGCTCGCGCAATGCCTCAGGCAACGGGCAACGTTTTGCCAAAACAATCGCGATAGATCTTGGCAAAAAAGGCTTTGCGGTTATCTCAGGGCTAGCACGGGGGATTGATACCGCAGCGCACGAAGGCAGCCTGAGTACGGGCACCATCGCTGTGGTGGCAGGCGGGGTTGATCATATCTACCCCCCTGAAAATAAAGTTTTATACGAAAAAATCATCAAAAACGGCTGTATCGTTGCAGAAAATCCGTTAGGGAGCGTGCCGCAAGCACGGCATTTTCCCCGCCGCAATCGGATTATCAGTGGCATTGCCGAAGCGTTGGTGGTGGTGGAAGCAACCCTCAAATCTGGCTCGCTCATCACCGCGCGCCTTGCGGCAGAACAGGGACGTGAGGTGTTCGCTGTTCCCGGATCGCCGCTTGATCCCCGCTGCACCGGCACCAACAAATTGCTGAAAGAGGGCGCAACGTTGCTGGAATCCGCCGCCGATGTGTTGGCTGTGTTGCAACACCCCCCTAGTCTGCTGAAAGAATCTCTCGCGCCGCCGCCAACGGGGCATATCCCACAGTTTGAGGCGGCTGAACTCAACGCGGCACGGGAGGCAATTATCAACCTCCTCACCACCACCCCGTTTGCCATCGATCTGCTGATTCGCATGGCGAACCTGCCGCCTGCGTTGTGTCACGCGGTGTTGCTAGAGCTGGAACTCGCAGGCCGCGTGGAGCGCGTGACGGGAAATACCGTGGTGCGGGTGTATTAGGGATTGTTGGGGGCGGTGATTCTCGGACGATCCCCATAAAAGAAAACCTCGCGCGAGGCGAGGTTTTCTTTAGTCAATTATTAAATGGGTTAAACGATAATAAAAAAGTCAATCTCCGAATGCACCACTTTTTTTATTTCGGGAATTTGAAAGCGTTCAATCAACTGATTGATAGCGTCCGTTGTATTCGGGGGGCTCACACTCTCCAAGAGAATGCTCAGTTCCCCGCAAATTTGCTCACTTAAGAAAAATAGAACGCTCCATAACAGCTGGGGTGGTTCATTTTTAGAACATGACATTAAATCTGCAAAGGATCCTTCCAGTTGCATGAAAATTGCCTTTAACTCTGCACCATGAAAAGTACCAAGTTTTTCCCAATCATTCACCAGTTGGGAGGAGAATGGGCTTTCAGGGTCAAGTAATAGAGCAAAATCACTCAATAACTTGACGGCTAAGGCTCGCTCAAGCTGTCCAATTTGCTCCTCAGAGAGAGACTCAAGAAGAGCCTGAACTTTTTTAGGGTCTATTTCAATATCTATCATCGAACATGCCTCCCCTTTATCGGGGATAAGTTTTTTCGGACATCGACAATCACCTTGCACCACATAATGAAATCACTAGGGCGCAAAGAGGATTTGTTTTAACTTAATATATATATATATATATGTCTAGAATTATTTTTAATTTTTTCTTACGCGCAATGATTGCGCTGCCTAAGTTCTTCAAATTCCTAGAGATTCTCTGGGAATTGGGTTGGAAAGACGTAACTCCCTAGTAGAGCATAATTGATATTTTCCGTATTTTCTGGGCCCCTGCCTCCCGCTGCGCAAGCGCCTGCGCGGCGAGTCGCAGGGGATTCTCCTTGAGTGAGCAACCACCCCGAGCGAATCCCCAGCCCCCGCCTGCGCGAGGATAAACTTCAGCTGGGGCCCATTTTTCCTTTGGGTTTCAAAGATGATTGGTATAAATTGCAAAGGCGGGTGGTGGGGAGCAGGTTCTTAAAGACTACCCTTCCGCACCTTCACACTCTCGCTTTTCAACTGTCCACAGGCGGCCATAATATCTTGCCCTCTTGCGCGGCGCACGGGGGAGGGATAGCCCGCTGCATGGACAATATCGCCAAACGCTTGAATGCGTTTGTTTGAGGAGCATTCGTAGGGGGAATTTGGCCACGGATTAAACGGAATGAGGTTCACTTTCGCAGGGATGCCCTTCAGCAGGCGGGTGAGTTCGCGGGCATCCGCATCCGAATCATTCACGCCCTTCAACATAACATATTCAAAGGTAATGCGCCGTGCGTTA
>JBILKT010000183.1:0-3470 GCA_044376545.1 Alphaproteobacteria bacterium | reverse complement strand
GTTGCTAATCCGCCAAAACCGAGAAACGCGGCGATAACGGCGAGAATGAAAAACGTCACGATGTAGTTTAACATAAGACGATTCCTTTATTTACGCCACACAGGCTTACCAAGATTAATATCCTTTTCTTTGGTAAGTGCGCCCGCGCCTGCGCCCAATGCACCGCCGATAGCAGCGCCTGCCAGCGGCGAGCCGCCAACAACAGCCCCTGTGATAGCGCCGACGCCTGCGCCGATACCGCCGCCGCTTAAAGCTCTATCGCTATTGGTAGAACCGCACGCAGCAAGCAGAGAAAGAGCGAGAAGGGCTGCGATTGACTGATTATACTGTTTCATAAAAGACTTTCTTGTTAGGGCATGAGATGACCCTAAAAGAACCCGCACAAAAATACTGCACGACAAAAGCGTATTAATATAAGAGGCGCATAAAGATGGGGGGCAGTAGGCGTAATGATAAAGTATGAATCGTCCCCCCGTCTTCATGACGGGGACTGGTTTTTCGTTGCTAATACCAATCCGCTTAGTCATCCGAAGGATTTCTGGACCCCAGCCTTCGCTGGGGATTCGTTCAGCACCCAGCCGAATCCCCAGCGAAGGCTGGGGTCCATTTTCCCTTTGGGTTTCAAAGATGATTGGTATAAGAGCGCGGATAAGACAAATAGAAAATAAAATGCTTGACGAATATATATATATATATTAGTTTGAATGAAACTTTAATGTCCAATCAGAAATTCTGATGGGATTTTTAATGCAAAATACTTTAGCCCTGCTTTAAGCAGGTTATTTTTGTTATGTCTATCATATCTCGACTTGCTAATGCTTTGAAACGTTTCGTTGTTGTTATCGAACAGCGTTTCAAACAGAGTTTCAAACAGCGCTACGTTGTGCGGTCTAAAACATTCCCTGATGTGAATGCAAAAGAAGTGTGTGTTTACAGGATTTTTGACCAAAAAGAACAGGACTTTTTAATAGCCCTGTATTCTTCAAAAGAGGCAGCCCAAGAGGCAGCCGACGATCTGAATAAGGAGTCTGGCTGGAACAGCTAGAACTCTCTAAATTATATCACCCTACCCCCACCCCAATAAAGGGGTGGGGCGGGTGTTTTTGACGCACTTTGTTGTTATGCCGCTTTTGCAACAGCGGCAAGACGCTCCATGCGATAGCCAATACCCGGTTCTGTTTTTATAAACACAGGGGAGGAGGGGTCTTTCTCGATTTTTTCCCGAATTTGCCCAATATAGACTCTCAGGTAAGCAATATCTTCACCGTGTGCTGCGCCCCACACAGTTTTTAAAATGTCTTTATGCAAGAGCATTTTGCCACAATTCACCAGTAAATAGCGCAAGAGGTCATATTCTTTGGGTGTGAAAGAAATAAGTTTCTCGCCCAAGAACACCTCATGCCGCACTAAATCCATGCGCAACAGCCCGTTACACAGGTGTGTTTCTCCTGTTTCTTGGATGGCGGCGGTGCGGAGACCTGCATTAATCCGCGCCAACAATACCTCAATGTTAAAGGGCTTGGTGACATAATCACTGGCACCTAAGTTGAGCGCATCCACCACGTCGGCATCGTCCGATTGTGCAGAAAGCACAATAATCGGCACCTGCGACCACTCGCGAATAGCGGTGATAACTTCCTTGCCATCCATATCAGGCAACCCCAAATCGAGCAAAACAAGATCAGGTTTGGTGGAGATACACTGGCGTATCGCCTGTTTCCCTGTGCAACTCTCCACAATTTTAAAGTTTTCTACGTCCAGTAAAATCCCCAACATCTTGAGAATTTGCGGCTCATCGTCAACGACGAGAATAGTGTTTTTCTTGTCGTGCATAGTGTGCCTCTGGATATTAGGGAAAGACTATTTTCTTTAGGGCAGTTCTAAAAACCTCTTTTCTAGGGCGATTGGCGTTGTCAAGCCAATGCTCGGAAGCCGCACGTACCCTTTGTACGCTTACGTTTCCTCGCATTGTCTTTCCTAGCCACTCATCCCGATAAAAGGGTTTTTAGAGGTGCCCTTTACCATGAGGACCATCCATAACACACCTTGGTGTTGTTTACATAATGGATTTATGCGAAGTATTCTCTTCAGGGGCGGAAACGTGCGGTTTCAAAGATGATTGATATTATGCAAGCACACACCGCACGGTTGTGCCCTTGCCCACCGCAGATTCCAACTGTATCACCCCGCCGTGGAGTGCTACAATTTCTTGCACTAACGCCAGTCCCAAGCCTGATCCACCCCCCCGTCCTGTTGCGGTGAGCAGGCTTTTGCCGCGCTCAAATTTTGCAAAAATACGCTGTTGATCCTCTTCTGCAATGCCTATTCCTGTGTCTGTTACCACAATTTCTAATTTGTCGAGAACAGAAGCAAAAGCGAGGGTAATAACACCCCCCTCTGGGGTATATTGCACCGCATTTTGCACAAGATTTTGCACCAACTGTCTTAACCGTTTTGCATCAACAACAGCGTGTTCGTTCAAGCCCGTCACCGTGAAGGAGACCCCTTTATCTGCGGCAATTTTTTTAAAGGCTGCAAGAAGTTCCGCAAGAACCTCCCTAATCAGGCAGCGTTCTTTGGTAAGGGTGACATAGCCTGCTTCAATCGTTGCCAGATCAATAACATCATCGATCAACTGTTGCAAATGATGTGCGGAGGACAATATATCCGTCATGTATTCCTGTTGCTTAGGATTTAACGCACCCGCCATCCCTGTTTGCACCATTTCTGCAAAGCCCATAATCGAATTAAGCGGCGTGCGAAGCTCGTAAGAAACGTGGGCTATAAATTGGCTTTTCAACAGCTCCGCTTTTTCTAGAGCTTGATTGCGTTCAATCAGTGCGGCTTCAATATTCGCGGTTGCCGTCACATCCACAAAGCTCAGCATGGTGCTGCCATCAGGCAACGGCATGACCGTGTAATCGACAATGCTGCTATCCGTGCGCCGCAACCGACCATGACGCACTTTTCGCTCTTGCAAGACACTCAGCAAACGCCGTTTAACTTTGCCCCAATAGGCGGCTGCTTTGTCTTGCTTCACAAAAAACGGCTGAATGCGCTCTAATACCTCTGCTGTCGTCATTGGCGACGTACCACTCAACACGTCAAGGGGGATAGACCACATTGTGCTTGCAGCAGGATTCGAAAGACGCAACTTGCCATCGCTGCCAAACACGGCAATGCCCTCAAATAAATTATCCAAGGTTGCCTGTTGCACGGCATGGAGGGTTTTATAATTCCGTTCCAGCGCGAGCCTGTCCGTCACATCCTCATAGCTGAACATCAGTCCCCCCAGCGGATTAGGGATAATCATCAGTTTCAGCGTGCGTTCATCAGGCAGATGTAGCAATTCTTGTTTCGGCTCTAACAAGCGATGAAATAAATCAGCTTGGCTTTTTTTGAACGATTGAAAATCGGCTTGTTCAGGAATACGGCGGTTCTCACGCAGTTTTTCTAACACCTCGCCAAAG
>JBILKT010000042.1:0-10969 GCA_044376545.1 Alphaproteobacteria bacterium | reverse complement strand
CGCTGTTACGTTTGGGGGCAATTCCCCTCATTAATGAAAATGATACGGTGGCAACGGCAGAAATTCGTTTTGGGGATAATGACCGCCTTGCAGCACGCGTTGCCCAGATGTGCGGGGCGGATACACTCATTCTTTTTTCCGACATTGATGGACTGTACACCGCTGATCCCCGCGATAATCCTAACGCCGAGCACCTCTCCGTTGTTGAAAAAATTGATGCCCGTATTGAAAAAATGGCAGGCAAAGCCCCCGTGGGCTTCAGTAGCGGCGGGATGGTCACCAAACTGATTGCCGCGCAAATTGCCACCAACGCAGGGTGCCAAATGCTGATTGCCAATGGGCGAGCAGCCCATCCGCTGCAACGGCTGTTAGAAGGCGAAAGACACACCCTGTTTTTGGCAAACACCACGCCGCTGTCGGCTCGCAAAAAGTGGCTGGCGAGTATGCTCGCGCAACAAGGGGCAGTTGTTATTGACGAAGGTGCAGAACACGCCTTAAATCAAGGAAAAAGCCTGCTGCCTGCGGGGATTCTGCGTGTTGAAGGCACGTTTGAGCGGGGCGATGCTATTCACCTCAAAAATGCGGCGGGCAAACCCCTTGCCACAGGGCTAGCGAGTTATTCCAGTGCTGAAATTACACAATTGTGTGGCAAACAAACGCGTGATATTGAAATAATCTTAGGCTATCATGGTGGCGATGAAGTTGTGCATCGTGATGATTATGTCCTCCTGGAAAGATAAATGAACACTCACTCATTAAATATATCTACGTATATTCAACAGCTTGGGCGTGACGCGCAGCAGGCATCCCGCACGCTTGCGCTTGCCGCAACAGCGCAAAAAAATGCTGCGTTAGCCGCAACCATTACCGCTCTTACCACAAATGAAGCAACGATTCTTGCGGCAAACAGTGAAGACATGGTAACGGCAAAGACCAATCGCGCAACGGCAGCATTTTTAGACAGGCTGCTCCTCACGCCTGCCAGAATAGCAAGCATGTGCAAAGGTTTACAAGAGATTATCGAACAACCCGATCCTATTGGTGATGTCTTAGATACATGGTCACGTCCCAACGGCTTACACCTCCAACAAATTCGCGTACCGTTGGGGGTGATTGGGATTATTTACGAATCGCGCCCGAATGTGACAATTGATGCAGCAGCCCTGTGCCTGAAATCTGGCAATGCCGCCATTTTGCGGTGTGGCTCAGAGAGTTTAAAAACGAGTGAACGCTTACTCAACTGCTTTCAGGCAGGACTAACCGCTGCAAATCTGCCTATTACAGCCGTCCAACTGGTGACAACAAGAGACAGAGACGCGGTAACCGCCATGCTGCAAGCAGTCGGGCTGATTGATGTGATTATCCCCCGTGGTGGACGGGGGCTTGTGGAGCGCGTGCTAAAAGACGCCAAAGTCCCTATTATCAAGCATCTTGACGGCAATTGCCATGTCTATCTTGACGCACAAGCCGATACAACCAAAGCCCTCAACGTCACGCTGAATGCCAAACTGCGGCGCACAGGCGTGTGTGGCGCAGCAGAAACAGTGCTGATTCATCAAGCGGCGCTAAACACTATCGGCGCACCCGTCCTCAAAGCCTTGCTGGATAAGGGCTGTGCGGTGCGCGGGGATGCTGAAATCCAAGCGCTCGACAGCCGCATCACCCCTGCCACAGCAGCAGACTGGTCAACCGAATATTTGGACGCAATTATCGCCGCGAAAGTGGTACAATCGACACAAGAGGCGATTGATCACATTAACAATTTTGGCTCGCATCATACGGATTGCATCATTACCGAAAACACTGTAACAGCGGACGCTTTCTTAAAAGCCGTGGATAGCGGCATCGTCATGGTCAATACCTCCACGCAGTTTGCCGATGGCGGTGAGTTTGGTTTTGGCGCGGAAATTGGCATTTCCACGGATAAATTTCATGCACGCGGGCCTGTGGGCGCAAAGCACCTCACCTCCACCAAATATTGTGTGAAAAGTGATGGCGCAATCCGTGCGTAAATCGTTCCCCCCTGTTCCTAACCTGTTGGGGGGGCGCACCCTTAAACGCCGCATTGGTATCTTGGGCGGCTCGTTTAATCCTGCCCACGAGGGACACAGGCACATTAGCCTTGTTGCCCTCAAAACCCTCAAGCTAGATGAAGTGTGGTGGCTTGTATCGCCGCAAAATCCGCTGAAAGAGCACGCGCCTGCAACCCTCGAAAAACGCGTGATGCACGCCAATACGCTCAAAAAACACCCCCGTATTCAGGTTGTGGCGTTTGAGGAATCATTAAAAACAACCTACACGTACCAAACATTGCGTTACATACGCAAAATGTCGGCAAATACCCAGTTTGTCTGGCTAATGGGCATGGATAACCTCAACACTGTGCACTTTTGGCAACACTGGCAAGCCCTGTTTACGGAAAATTTTATTGCAATTTTAGCGCGTAAAGGGTATGGTAACCTTGTTGGTTGTAAAGCGAATATACGGTTTAAACGTTCACGCCGTTGTCATAGGGAGGCTTCTATTCTCACACAACAACAAAAACCCGCTTGGGTTATCATACCGTGCAAGAGGCATCCTGCATCTTCCACGGCCATTCGCGCCACGAAAAAAACGGAGGGCGCATGGTACTAACGCTGCAGCATCCTGACAGGTATACCGCCCCGTCTCTCTTAGAATTGGACAGCTTTGCTGTCTCCCCCTCGCCCCCCGACAAATCTTCCTACCCTGATGTCTCTGCCCTTGCTGCTGTGCTCAGCGATGCAAAAGCGGAAGACGTTATTATCCTTGATGTTCGGGAAAAAACCAGCCTCACAGATTATTTTCTTATTGCCAGCGGCACATCACCGCGCCACCTCAATGCGCTCATGCATCGTGCGCTTGATTTCCTTCAAGAAGAACATGGCGTTCAGGGCATTGTAGAAGGGGCAGGCGATGCCACATGGATTGTGGTGGATGCGGGCGATATTATCGTCCATCTGTTTCATCCTGATGCACGGCGGCTGTATGAGCTAGAGAAGGTCTGGGGAGATTAACTCTTGAGAATACGTACAGTATACCTGAAAGTTAATGACCTTAAAGGGGCTTCTTTGTTCTGGGAAGATCTTCTACAAATCAAGCCACACAAGTGCTTCGATACATGGCACGAATTTCGATGCGAGAATATTAATCTCGGATTATTGCTAAATGATTTTGGCGATGTGGTACAAGGATCAGGCTTCGTTCCTGTTTTTGAGTTTGCCGATGCTGCACTACCAACATACATCAATCGCGCTATGCAACTTGGTGCAACCCTGATCCTTGACGGACTAGAAGATCCGAATATACGCTCTGTTGTGTTACGTGATCCGTTCGGACACGAGTTTGAACTGTCAAAATTTCACGACTAATAAGGACTACTCCCGCCGCCCGCTTTCCCCACAGCACTGCTGCCGCCTTTGCTATTATTAAACCGCCCTACGTTGCCCACAAGCTGCTCTAAGAATGTCAGTTTTTTGCCCGCACTGGGCGTTGATTTGCTGACAGGTTCAATGTCACGATAATCGCTTAAACCGCGCAACACAACCGCTTCCACCTTATTTTGGGGATCAAAAGATAACGCCAACACGCGTTGCTCGGTAATTTCAGGCTTAAAGAACGCAATCGTCTCCGTGCGTTGTCCAATATAAAACCAAATATTGGGATCAAACGTGCTGGTGGTAGACGGCTCGCCTAACAGCGTCACCACATCGGTTTTTGACTGCAAATCGGGTTGAATTTTTTTCACTGTTTGCAGGTCCACTAAATTGCCGTGCGTACCAATAATCGGAGCACACGCAGCAACAACAGTGATGAACAAAACCGTGACAACACGGGGAATTGCGGTATATATTTTTTCCATGGTTTCCTTCTTAAAGAATTTTTTGGGCTTTGCCAAGTCCGACGATGCTCCTGCGCTTTATCAAGCGATTATAACCGCCGCCCGTAATCCAGCTCTTTACAGCCAGTTTTCCCTCAAAGACACCACCGAGACACGGTTTGAACTGTTGACGTTGCATGTTTTTTTTATGCTCCATGCCTTGCGGCATCGTCCTGAAACAGCGAAACTGAGACAACATCTTTTCAATATGATGGTCAGTGATTTTGATGAAAATCTGCGCGAAATGGGCGTCGGCGATATGTCGATTGGCAAAAAAGTCAAAGGGTTAACCGAGATTTTCTATGGTCGCGTCAAACAGTACAAAGAAGCATTAGAAAATAATACGTTAGAAGAAGAATTATCGAAGGTGTTTGCCACGACAAATTTGTCAGGATATGCGATAGCAAGACTCGCCCGTTTAGAATCTGCGGATACATCCACCCTTCCCGCCATTCTTTTGAATACACAATTATCGTAGCTACAATAATTATTGCGTGTAGGAAGAAAATAGTATACAGTAATGAAAATATCCTTTGACGCAGCGAAACGCGAAAAAACACGCCAAGAACGTGGGGTGGATTTTCAGGATGCACGAGAAGTGTTTGCGGGAAGGCATTACAGTCAACAAAGTGCTCAAGAGCAACACAACGAGATACGGATTGTCACTGTCGGCTTCTTGCAAGAACGCATGGTTATTATCGTTTGGACACCACGCGGCGAGACGCATCACATTATTTCAATGAGGAAAGCCAATGCAAGAGAACAACGTCGCTATGCCCCCCTCTTTTGGGAGTGATTTTGCAAAAATGGATGCGCATGTTATCCAACCGGAAGAGTATGATGAGCTTCCAGAATTAACGGATGAGTGGTTCGCAACCGCTGATCTCTATCACGGCGAAAAACTCATCCGTCGGGGTCGCCCTATGTCTGCTACTAAGAAATCCTTGGTAGCAGACCAGTAGTGAACATATCGTTTGATTCAGCAAAACGCGAAAAAACACGCCAAGAACGCGGTGTGGATTTTCAGGATGCAAGAGAAGTGTTTGCGGGAAGGGTGTATGAAATTGAAGACATAAGACGTGACTATGGCGAGCAACGCATTATGTGCTTTGGCATGCTCCACGAACGAATGGTCGTTGTCGGATATGTACAGCGCGGCGATACACGCCATATATTTTCAATGAGGAAAGCCAATGTTAAAGAACAGCAGCGATACACCACTCTCTTACGCTAGCGATTTTGCGAAAATGGATGCGCATGTCATCCAACCAGAAGAGTATGACGAACTCCCCGAATGGACAGATGAAATGTTCGCAAACGCTGATTTGTATCACGGCGAAAAACTCATCCGTCGGGGTCGCCCTGTATCTCCAAGTAAAAAAATCCTGACAACACTGCGCCTCGATACGGATGTTGTGGCGCGATTCCGTGCCACGGGCAAAGGCTGGCAATCGCGCATCAATGAGGCATTGCGGCAAGCGCAGATTCCAGCGGAATAAAAATCTTTTTAAAGACCTCTTCCATCACAGAAAATACTTCTTCAAGGGACGTATGCACGCCCAACGCCGCAAGCGAGGTGACCCCAAATTCCTTAATGCCGCACGGCACAATCCCCTGAAAATGCTGTAAGTTAGGGCACACATTCAAGGATACACCGTGGAATGTTACCCACCTTCTGAGGCGCACACCGATTGCCGCAATTTTTGCCTCTGTGCCATCAGGCGTTACCACCCAAATGCCCACGCGCCCTGCCCTTCGTTCTCCTATTACGCCAAACACCGCGAGTGTATCAATAAGCCATTGTTCTAACGTACAAATATACCACCGCACGTCTTGTTGATACCGATGCAAATCCAGCATCACATAGCCCACAGCTTGCCCGATGCCGTGATAGGTATACTCGCCACCCCTGCCCGTCTGATACACAGGAAATCCTTGTGAATTCAGTAAATCAGGTGCTTTTGCGCTGGTGCCTGCCGTATACAGCGCCGGATGCTGCAGCAACCACAGCATCTCAGGGGCAGTTTTTCGGATGATACCCTCAACCTGCTGTTCCATGAATGCAAGGGCGTCGGGGTAGGATGTAGGGGCTATAGTTTTTTTAAAAAGCACACAAAGTCCTGAATAACTCTTTTATTGGGATGAGTGACTAGGAAGGATGTTGCGAGAAAACGTAAGCGTACTTTCTTGTACGTGCGGCTTTTGAGCAGCAGCCTGACAACGTCAATCGCCCTAGAAAAGAGTTATTCCCCCCCCCACAAACTTCTCCAGCCAATGAATATCATAACTCCCCTCCACAACCCCTTGTGCGTGAAGCAATCGCTGGTGGAGTGGAATATTCGTGTGAATGCCCGAAATACCATATTCGTCCAGCGCACGCTTCGCACGGGCAATACACTCTTTCCGTGTATCCGCATACACAATCAGCTTGGCAATGAGGCTATCGTAGTGGGACGGCACGGTATAGCCTGCAAACACGGCCGAATCCACCCGCACGCCGGGGCCTCCGGGAGGGTGATATTGCGTTATTTTTCCCGGAGACGGGAAGAACGTTTCTGGATGCTCCGCATTAATGCGGCACTCAATGGCATGCCCCTTAAACACAATATCTTCTTGGCGAATGGTGAGCGCCTCGCCTGCGGCAACGCGAATTTGCTGTTGCACCAAATCAATGCCTGAAATCAGCTCAGAGACGGGGTGTTCCACCTGCAAGCGCGTGTTCATCTCGATAAAATAAAATTTGCCGTCTTCCCAGAGGAATTCAAACGTCCCTGCGCTGTAATAGCCAATTTTTTTCGCGGCTTCCACGGCCAGCGTGCCGATAAACGCGCGGTCTTTGGCAGAGAGTGCAGGAGAAGGGGCTTCTTCCAACACTTTTTGATGGCGACGTTGCAGCGAGCAATCGCGCTCCCCTAAGTGAATACAGTTATCGTGTTTATCGCCCAGAATCTGAATTTCAATGTGTCGAGGGTGTGCGAGATATTTCTCTAAGTACACCTCAGGATTACCGAAGTGCGCCTGCGCTTCGCTCCGCGCCATATCAAACGCTTCGGTCAACTCATCTGCGCTGTTGGCAACCTTCATGCCCTTACCGCCCCCGCCCCCTGTAGCTTTCACCAACACAGGATAGCCAATGTCGCTTGCCACGCGCAACGCCTCTTCCGGGCTGCTTAAGCTGCCCTCAGACCCCGGAACAACAGGAATCCCCGCCGTAATCATCGCCTGTTTTGCGGTGATTTTATCGCCCATCACTCGCAAATGTTCCGCAGAGGGGCCAATAAAAGTAAAGCCATGTTCTTCCACCATCTCGGCAAACGCGGCGTTTTCTGCCAAAAATCCAATGCCGGGGTGGATTGCATCCGCGCCTGTAATGGTTGCCGCTGATAAAATGGCATGCATATTAAGATAGCTGTCTTTTGACTTTGGCGGGCCAATGCACACACTTTCATCCGCCATCAACACAGGCATGGAATCAGAATCAGCCGTGGAATGCACCACCACCGTTTCAATGCCCATTTCTTTGCAGGCACGTTGAATACGCAGAGCAATTTCACCACGATTAGCAATAAGAATTTTTTTGAACATGAGCGAACCAGTTATTATTAGACTTCTTGCAAAAGTCGCTAGGACGTTAGCGAAAATGGCTGTTTTCGAGAACCAGCGCGCAGTGTATTCTTCATACATGAGCACTGGAAGCGCAGAAAATCAACCATTTGCAGCAAGTCATAGTAGACTTTGGCAAGAAGTCTACTCAATCAACATCATTACTTCATTATACTCAATAGGTTGGCTATCTTCGACCAAAATACGCTTCACCACCCCTGATTTTGGCGCAGGAATCGGGTTCATTACCTTCATCGCCTCGATAATCAGTAAAGTTTGTCCTGCTGATACGGTATCGCCCACTTGCACGAATGGAGGCGTACTGGGTTTGCCAGCAAGATACACATTCCCCACCATGGGAGAAACAACGGCATTGGGATGACTTGCGGTAATTTCCGCTGGTTCTGCCACAGCGGCAGGGGGCACAAGCGGTGCTCCAGAGGACGCATAGGCAACGGCTTCTGTCACCTGCTGCACTTTTGCCTTGGCAACGCGAATTTTGAAATCCTCTTTTTCAATTTCAATCTCGGCAAGTCCCGTCTCGTCTAGCAAACTAGCCAGTTGCCGCACGAGGTCACTATCAATAGTATTTTTGCTCATAACTCTTTATTTTCTCGTTATTGTTGAAATCGCCTGTAAGGCGAGCGTATACCCGTCCGCGCCCAACCCACAAATAACACCGGTTGCCGCAAGAGAAACATAGGAATGCGCCCGAAAATCTTCGCGTTTAAAAACATTCGACAGATGCACTTCTATAATCGGAATGGTGAGCATTTTCAAGGCATCAAGTAACGCAATCGACGTGTGTGTGTATGCGCCTGCATTAATAATCAAGCCTTGTGCACTATCGGCTGCCTCTTGAACCCATGAAACAAGGTCCCCTTCATGGTTTGACTGCCGAAATTCTAGAGACGCCCCCAACGTTTCAGCAACTTTCGTGCATTGCGCTGCAATATCATCAAGGGTTACCGTGCCATATATTGCAGGTTCTCGCTGCCCTAATCGGTTAAGATTAGGGCCATTGAGAATAAAAATTTTAGGCAGACTGCTCATTTATTTATTTCTGTGCCGCCCGAATTTTCTTGATCTTTTCCTTCAAGGTTGCCGCATCTGTTGCCCCTGGATAGAATTCATCGCCAATAATTAATGCTGGCGTTCCCTGAATTTTCAGCTGCGCCGCATACGCAACATTATCTTGTATGTGCTTGGCAATATCTTCCCCTTCTGCTTCTTTTTTAATTTTTTCAACATTTAAACCAAGACTTTTTGCTGTTTTTTCCAGCAGTTCTGGCGTTACAGAGCTTTTGGCAGTCATCACAGCAACGTGAAACGAAAAAAACTTGTCTGGTGCTTGACGATTTACCGCTTGCGCAAATTTTGCTGCTGCAGTGGAAGCCTCACTTAAAATCGGCAAATCAACAAAAACCCACTGCACTTTTTTATCCGTTTTCAGGATCTCTTGAATAACGGGCACCATATGACGGCAGTAACCACAGTTATAATCGAAAAACTCAATAATCCGCACATCAGGATTTTTTGCACCCGCAACCGCGATATTCTTATCACTCAATAACTTTGCTTTAATATCAACAATAGCAGAAGCGCGTCCTGCATTTTCTTCTGCCATTTTCTTTTCTTGATAGGCTTTCAACGCATCAATAATAACTTCTGGTTTGTCTTTCAGTGTTTCTTCTACGATAGCACGCACCCGTTTTTCTTGGTCTTTGGTGAAGGTATCAGCTGCAAAAGCTGTAATACTGACGTTTAATAGCAACGCAATCAGCGCACTTCTTAAGAATATTTTTTTCATTGTGTCCTCGTGGTTATAAACAAGCCTCATTTCTTGTACTGAAACTCTTCCTCGTCTGCTAGTGCTTTTTTCAAGTCTTGTAATCGTTGATACTCTGGGGTGTTTTTGGCAAGCTGCCCTGCCGCCCGTTCTGTATAAACCCGCAAACTTGACGTATCACGGGCGCGATAGGCTTCTTCAGCCAACGCCAGCGATGCAAGACCTTCATCCCCCTGCCTGCCATAGGCAATGCCTAGCCAGTGCCATCCTTCGCCATTCTCCTCTTCTAAGCGCGTTGCTTTTTGTAAATAGACGGTTGCCGCTTTTGCCGTTTCTGCATTGTCGTTCGTGCTCAGCATGGCTTTGCCCAATAACAAAGCCAGCAAGGGTTGTTCGGGCTTTGCTGCATAGGCTTTTTTATAAAAAACAACGGCCTCCTTAGCCTGTCCCGCCTCTAAATACATCTGCCCGCGCAATTCGTCAAAATAGGGGTTCGCGGGAACTTGTTTAGCAAGTTTTGCGATCATTGCATCCCCCGTGGGCAAATCAGGCAACCGATACGCCGCAATCGCTTTGGCATACAGCGTTGCCACATCCTCGCCCTGTTCTTGTAAAATTACTTGAGGTGTTTCTAAAAATCCGCGAATTTTGCCACGCATCAGCGCATGGCGCACGGCAAAATCTTGTGGCAATGGCACGGCAGAAGAAGCAGAAGAATACGGGGATTGCGCTACATGATGCTCTAAAAACTGAATGCGCTCTGTAATGGCAGGGTGCGTTTGCAAATACGGATTCGCTTTTTTGCGCCAAAGATTATCTTCTTCTAAAATCCGCATCATCTCCAGCAATCCCACGCTCGACATTTTCAGTTTATCTAGCGCGGTGACAGCGGCTTGATCTGCTGAGTTTTCCTGTACGCGGGAATATTTCAGAATACTGCGTTCTGCTAGTCCTGAAGAACCTGCAATCACGGCCATCCCAGCCTCGGGGCTGCCCCCCACCGCCGCTGCGGCGCCTAAGACATAAGACGCTATCATCGGCACAGAAAAACTGCTCATTTGCTCATTAAAACGCACCAAGTGCCCGCCAGACAAATGCCCCACTTCGTGCGCGAAAACACCAATAATCTGCCCCGCATTTTCGCTTCGCACCAACAAGCCTGTATTCACAAACAGGTTTTGTCCGTTTGCCACAAAAGCATTTAACGTAGGGTCATTGATTAAATGCACCTTCACCGCATCAGGATTCAGCCCTGCATTTTTGAATAACGGCGCGGCATAGAGTCTTAGCGTTTCCTCAATTTCTGCGTCGCGGAGTAAGGAGATGCGCCGCCCTTGTCCTTCCGCCCAAGCAGGCAAGGTAAGCAAGAATGATAGCAGAAATAAACTAATAAAGCGCATTTGGGCGTTTCTAAAAACTCTTTTATTGGGATGAGTGGCTAGGAAGGGGAAAAGAAGCAAACGCAAGCTTATACCAACCCCATTAAATTTCTAAAAATTTCTGGGCCCCTGCCTCCCGCTGCGCAAGCGCCTGCGCGGCGAGTCGCAGGGGCCCAGTTCCTTTAGAGCTTGTCCCGAAACTAACGCATGAGGAGAAAATTGAGATTTTTGCGCGAAAAATCGCACCAAAATAGCGGGGTATACTGGAGTATTTTCCCTATTTTGGGGGTATTTTGCAGC
>JBILKT010000182.1:0-3480 GCA_044376545.1 Alphaproteobacteria bacterium | reverse complement strand
TCTGCCTTTGATTACCTCAAAATTTAAGGATGGATGGCTAGGACTTTCCTTGAAAAGCCCAGCAGCTTCAATAGCTGCCGCTTTATTTACGGGGTGCAACTTCTTCAAAGACTTGAGAAACTTTTTAGAGGCAATCAGTTCCATCATACAGAAGCAAGAA
This sequence comes from Alphaproteobacteria bacterium, assembly GCA_044376545.1. GTDB lineage: Bacteria > Pseudomonadota > Alphaproteobacteria > JAJTHO01 > CANGXP01 > CANGXP01. Next base: position 3,320 of record JBILKT010000182.1, on the reverse strand, counting down.
CCTCTGACCAAAGCACTGCTTCTCTATCTTCCTCTGTCAATCCATTAACTTTGTTGAATTCTTCTCTGAAGAATGTCTGCATTGTTTTTAGGTCGAGGGGTGTATCTCGCCCTTTACTAAAGGCTTCAATCCACGGTGCTTCTTGATGAGTCATGTCACGCAACCGCCATGCGTCGAATTTACCACGCGTCACATAAACATCATTAAGAATATTTTGAACGAAAAAAGGAAGGGAAGGAGCGTCATCAACAGGTTTTGGGATAGGGTTGCCTTTGTAATCACTAAAAATATGGTAAATTTCACGCACCACTGGTCCATGTTCCCATGCTTCAATCTGTTCTGGGAAAAGCGGACGTTTTTGCGCCCCAAGAAAAAAACCCTGTGCATAATAAAGGAGTTTCTGTAGCTTTAAATTGGTAAGGGTTTCCTCTCTCTCCTCATTGGTAAAGGAAAGGAAATACCTTGCAACATCCATAGCACTTATCATAACAACCCCCATTGCCCCTTATACCAATCCCATTAAATTTCTAAAGGAAATATAGTAAAGGCGGCGGCGGATTTGATTCTGCCAATTTCTGAAATGAGAGCGTTCCAAGCGGCGCAAGCATCATCAACAATATCAGAGACATCATCCCAAATTTTATGGGAGAGGAAGTTGTCTTTGAGATATTGCCAGACTTTTTCGGCGGGGTTGAGTTCAGGGGAATAGGCAGGCAACTTAATGAGGGTGACAGGGCAATCGCATTAGGAATTTTATTCCTTTAAAAACAATATGTTACGCGATAGGCTTTAATGTTAAAATTCTGAAAAACCATTATTTTTCAATTGGTTATTTTTTCTAATGCAATCGCCCTGATGAGGGTGATATTTTCAGGGACGATGAGTTTGGGTGTATCGTGCCATTTTGCGCCATCCATGATGATGGCGGCGTGGGTATTGAGTGGTAATTGTTTACTGATTTCATTGAGGTGCAACTGCATCATTTCGGTGTTGGCTTTGGGCAGCACAAGAGCAACACCTGTGTCTCTGGCAGGACAGAATGCGCCAAAAAGATAAGTATTGCCGTATCGTGTATCAATAGGGGCGGTGGGGCGCGTTCCTTTTTCCGCCCACGTGCGGGTGCGACGTCCTTTTTGACCAATGCGGGTTTCGTCTTGGCACCATAATTCTACGGTTTTGTCAGGGTGTTTTTCTTGGATCTCTTTCAAAAGACAGGGGAGTTTTTTTTAAAGTCTTCTGCCTCTTGCGCGTTCTTTTTGGGGTGTGAAGGACGCGTGGTAAGCCGCACAATCCCTAGGGATTTCATCAGTCGGCTTACGCCTTGTTCACTGCGGTAAAGGGCTTTAAATTCTTCCGCCAGCACTTTTTGCACATCGCATAGCCGCCAGCGCACCAACCCATCTTTTTCGATATCAGGCTGCTTGAGCACCCGTTCACGAAACGCCGCCTGTTGCTCTGTATGTAACTTGCAACGAGCCCCCGTGCGCGGCTTATCCTCCAAACCTGATAGTCCGCCAGCATTGTAACGCCGTACACACAAACTCACCGTCGCTGTGCTGGCACCATACTGTGCACAAACATTGCCCCGAGACATGCCAGACGCAATGTCGCGGATCATCAAAATTCGTGTCGCAACGCGACCCTTCTTTGCCTTGCGAGCCGCAGTATTCAGCTCTTCTACGGTATGATGCTTCAACAATTTGTGCATATCGCGCCTCTTCTCTAAATCGGGGGGGCTTATGCAGCTGCTATAACATCATTCCTTTAGAAAATTAAGTGAATTGGTATAATTTGTTGCGAGATTTTCTCTGCAGTCTCTGCAGATTGCTCCATAATCGCGGTTACTTCATTGTTTTGTATCAGCAACGCATTCATCAATTCCTCTAACTCACTACGTGCATTAATGTTCGCAGACATATCAATGCTGGCAACTTTATCCAGCGTTACTTTGCCAGCATGCAAGGTCGTGGATATATCCCCAATTTGCGCTGTCATATCTTTTGCCATCGCATTGATTTGCTCAGAAACCATCTTTACTTCTTTGGCAACAACGGCAAAGCTTTCCCCTGCCTTGCCAGCACGCACCGCCTCAATAGTGGCATTGAGAGCCAACATGCGAGTTTTACTATTAATTGAATTTAATATTTTTATGAATTGCTGAACATTTTCTAGCTTTTCCATCATGCTTTCCATAGAAAAGGCCAGTGTTATAGCGTTCTCAGAAATATCGACAATTTTCTCGACGGTTTCAAAAACTTGAGAACTCATCATCGAAATGATTTGCTCAAATGTCATCTGACCGCCTTTGTGTTCAATTTTGCTTAAGACGCGGCTCAGTTTTGCCAATACCTCTCCTTGCGAACCTATAGACCCTGCGATAGATCGAAAGTCTGTACTTAGGTCAAGGGCGGCATCTTCAACAGAATTTGCAGAGCTTGCCATAATTTCACACAGAATTTCCAACACCATATCAATGATATGGGTATTGATCATGCCTGCGATGGGCTGTGTGTCGAGGGCGGTTTTTTTTCTGAATAACATGGGGTTACACTCCAACAAGTCTAAGCATGCTAGGTTCTAGCGTGACAATAGTCACATCATCGTCAAAATGATGATCTGCTGTTTTTATAATATCAAGGATATTTCTCAGCGCGTTTTTCTCTTTTTGTGCAGTAAGGCAATGCATTAAAAGATCGAGAGTAAAAATTTTCTTGTTATACGCATTAGGCTCTATAAGGGCATCACTATAAAGCACGAGCGTAACGCCGTGCGGCAAGGCTATCGTCTTATTGTCATACCGTGAATCGGGATACGCACCGAGTAATTCTCCCGAACAATCGAGCGCCTGTACGCCTTCTGACGATAGCAAAAGGGCGGGAGGAATAGCGGCTGTGGCGTAATGTAATATTTGCGTTACTGTATCCAAAATACCTAGAAAACCAGTAAAATACACACCCATTGGCAACAGTGTACAAAAGTGCTTGTTAAGCTTTTCTAAGAGCTTGTCCCGAAACCTTAGGTAGATAATTTTAGTTTTTTTGCAATCAAGAATGAATCTGTCATAAAAAGCAGGGATTTACTTGTTTTTGGGTTATGCTCATAGTCTTTTGATAGTCTGCGCTCCCAGTTCCACCACCCAAAAGTGCGCTCTACGACCCATCGTTTTGGTTGGGGAACGAAGCCTTTTTGATCAGAACGCTTAACAATTTGTAGACGCTTCGTTCCTTTGGTTTGATGATGAAACAATTCTTGTAGTTTCCCCCCAAAAGCAGCATCTCCTAAAACAACTTCAAGTCGTTGATATTTATTTGGATTATCAA
>JBILKT010000041.1:0-11105 GCA_044376545.1 Alphaproteobacteria bacterium | reverse complement strand
TAAACTCCTTCTTCGGGGATTTTACTTGCTATCTAAAGCTATTCCTATATTTTATCTACTTCCTAATGCAATCGCCCTGAACACCTACCCCAACTTCGCCCTCAACACATCATTCACCAGTGCAGGGTTTGCCTTGCCGCCTGTGAGTTTCATCACCTGCCCCACAAAAAAGCCAAACAGTTTGTCTTTGCCTGAACGATATTCCGCAACCTTATCGGGATTGTCATTCAGCACTTGGGCAATGGCTGCTTCAATCGCCCCTGTGTCGGTCACTTGGCGGAGGCCCTGCTCATCCACAATCACGGCGGCGGCTTTGCCTGTTTCCAGCATAGCGGCGAACACTTCTTTCGCAAGCCGTCCTGAAAGGGTGTTGTCCTCGATAAGGTCAATTAATTCGCCTAAAGCATTTGCGCTGAGGGGGGAATTTTCAATGCTCTGTCCGTTTTTATTGAGGCTGGCGAAGAGTTCACCCACCACCCAACTCGCCGTGAGTTTAGGATTACGTTTGCCATTCAGCACCGCCTCATAGAACGTGGCATTTTCTTTTTCTTCTGACAATAAATTCGCTTCAAATTCATTGAGACCATACGCATTTTTGAAACGGTTTTTCTTGGCATCGGGGAGTTCTGGCAGGCTTTTTTTAATGCCTTCCACCCATGATGGGTCAAGAATGAGGGGGAGCAAATCAGGGTCAGGAAAATAGCGGTAATCGTGCGCATCTTCTTTATCGCGCATGGAGCGCGTTACGCCTTTTGCCGAATCAAACAGGCGGGTTTCTTGACGAATTACGCCGCCATCCTCAATCACTTCAATTTGGCGGCGGGCTTCGTATTCAATCGCCTGCATCACAAAGCGCACGGAGTTGACGTTTTTAATCTCGCACCGAGTCCCAAACGGGTCATTGCGAGAACGGCGCACCGACACGTTGACATCACAGCGCAGTGAGCCTTCTTCCATGTTGCCATCGCAACTGCCGAGGGTGCGGACAATCGCCCGAATTTTCTTCACATATGCCCCTGCTTCTTCGGGGGTGCGCATATCCGGCTTCGAGACAATTTCCATCAGCGCAACGCCCGAGCGGTTCAAGTCCACAAAGCTCTTGGTGGGGTGTTGGTCATGCAAACTTTTGCCTGCGTCTTGCTCTAAGTGCAGGCGTTCAATACCAATGGTACGCGTTGTGCCATCGCTGAGGTCAATGGTAACCGAGCCTTCCCCCACAATCGGTTGCGTGTATTGGGATATTTGATAGCCCTGCGGCAGGTCGGCATAAAAATAATTTTTGCGGTCAAAAATCGAAAAGTGATTTATCTCCGCATTCAGCCCAAAGCCTGTGCGTACCGCCTGTTCAATGCACTTTTCGTTGATAACGGGCAGCATTCCGGGGAAAGCAGCATCCACAAACGACACTTGCGTGTTTGGGTCTGCCCCGAACGTGGCATCCGAGCCTGAAAAGAGCTTGGCGTTGGAGGTCACCTGCGCATGGATTTCTAAGCCCAGCACAATTTCCCATGTGCCTGTTTTGCCTTGGATTGTGTAGGGGGTAGTCATAATACTCAAATCTCTACTAATTGATTATATTTACTAAATACACGCCGTAATTGCATGCCAATTTCACGGCATTGCGCTTCATCATTAGGCATCGGTTGTATCAATGTATGTCCTTCAAATTCATCATCATCGCGTATTACATCAAGCCTAAAAATATCATCGGGAATTTCATGTCGCAAATTCGCTATTGATTGAATATCTGCCTTAGCTAATAAGACTGTTTTCGGATTAATTTTTTCGCGTGCAATTTCAGAGATTATGCCTTTTTCTCTTTTATCTTCATGAATAACAGATAGCCCATTTTCAAAAATACCTTCTTTTCTTCTAGGGATGAAACTTTTTATCGATGCACTTGTATTTTTTAGTGTTAAGGGATTATATGAATAAGTCCTATTATCGGCAATAGCCCTGATAACAATTTCGCTACTCTCGCAAACACCCTCATCATGGTGTAAAAGTTTCCGCAATGCACTTCCAGTACCAGCAAGCATTAGAAGCCTAACTCTGCTATGAACTTATGGGCCATTCGGGAATCATCTGTTTTCTTCGAAAAATGGCGTATTTTTTTATTATAGCCGAGCACATGATAAACTTTGTCGGTCTGGAATGCTATTGCCGCTAATGCAGCATTGCCATACCATTCTGCAATAATACAGCCGAACGGATCACAAGAGATATGAGGGAGTTCCCCCTCTATAAATATCGAAAAATACTGCAGGGCAAACTCGACAGAGTTTTTATTTACAGCCAGACTACCTTCTTCATCCCAATCATCTTCAGCACATTCACGCATTACTTCTTCTATGCTGTTCTTGAGGTCTGTATAACGAGCGGACACATACTGCTGAACATTAATTTTTGTTTGGCGCGGTGTCTCAACCCGCTTAAAGACTAAATTGTCTGGAGTATTTCTCCAAAGCAAAGGAGGCTGGGTTTCAGAAAAATCCCTCATTACGATACTAGACATTTTTAAAACGCTCCTGTGCATCAGGGATATTTGCAAAAAAGATGTCGTTTTTGAGTTCACTCAATCGCTTTAAGTATTGCTCTACAGAATTAAAATCGAAAAATTTTTCTTTTTCAACAAAGGTATCTATATCAAAGATTATTTCTAAATTTTCTCCCTCTATAGGCAAGATTTGTGCGCGAACATCAGCATAGGCAGCACGGAACTCCGACCGTAATCTCGTCTCAATAGTAGAGTACCCAAAAACACACTCTTGAGGCTCTCGCTCTTTAATGACGGGATAAAAAGTAAAGTTCCGCCCTAAGTCAGAGATCAGAATCGTAAATTTGTTGATAACGCGAAATCTGAGCATCTCAATCTCGTTGAGATACTCACCAAAACCTATTGTATCCCATAGCGCTTTCAAATTAGTGACAAGAGTCGGAAGGTCTTTATATCGTTTGCCTTCCCGATAAATGATATAGTTCTTAGCAAGGATGACTTCTTGCCGTGTTTGAGCATTATTAAACACAGCAATAATATACCCATCGGATATTTTTTTGAGGGGATTATTTTCTTCAATAACAAAATGGGGCGAGAGTTTCTCTTGGAGAGTTTGCGCATACGTTTCTGGAAAATCTTTTTCTACTGCAATGAGAACGCTTGCCTCGATAATAGGAGGGTGTTCAACTTTCCTGACGGCATCTGTGTTTTTATTAATCTCCATACTCTCATCCTAACATCTGTAACGCCAAAGACAAGCGGCGTTTTCAGTCACTGTACGGTAAATAGTAATAAGGCAAAGATCTTAACAATTACTAAATTTTCCCCTCCAGCACCGCGCCAACCTTCAGCACGGTTTCTTCGTCAAACATGCGGCCAATCACTTGCAGCCCCAGCGGTAAGCCTTGCGCGGAGAGTCCTGCGGGGACGGACATAGCGGGCACGCCTGCAAGGCTGGCAGGCACGGTGAACACATCGTTTAAATACATGGTGATGGGGTCGTCTTGTTTCTCGCCTAATTTGAACGCATCAGAGGGGGCGGTGGGGGTGAGAATCGCATCAACCTTCTCGAACGCCTCGGCAAAGTCACGGGCGATAAGCGCACGGACTTTTTGGGCACGGAGGTAATACGCATCGTAGTATCCAGCCGAGAGAACGTAGGTACCAATCAGAATGCGGCGTTGCACTTCTGCGCCAAAACCTTGGGCGCGGGTGGCGCAATACATCTCGTCTAACGTGCCGCCGTTATCGACACGCACGCCATAGCGCACGCCATCATACCGCGCCAAGTTGCTAGAGGCCTCCGCAGGGGCAATGATGTAATAACAAGCAAGGGCGTATTGGGTGTGCGGCAGGGAAATATTGACGATTTCCGCGCCTGCGTCTTTTAATTGCTGAATGCCCTTGTCCCATGTTGCGGCAATTTCAGGAGAGAGTCCCTCGGGGCGATATTCTTTCGGAATGCCAATTTTTAAGCCCTTCACGCTTTGCCCCACAGCGGCGCGGAAATTGGGCACAGCATGACGGGCAGAAGTGGAATCTTTCGCATCATGTCCTGCCATGGCTTCTAGCATCAACGCTGCATCTGCAACGGTTTTCGTCATCGGCCCTGCTTGGTCAAGAGACGAGGCGAACGCCACAATCCCCCAGCGCGAGCATCGCCCGTAGGTGGGTTTAATCCCCACAATACCGCAAAAGGCAGCAGGTTGACGAATAGACCCCCCTGTGTCTGTGCCTGTGGCGGCAAGGCAGAGGTTAGCGGCGAGTGCTGCGGCTGATCCCCCTGATGACCCCCCCGGAACGCGGCAGAGTTCTGTATCGCCTGTTGCTTTGAGCGGGCTTTTTACTACGCCAAAGCTACTTGTGATATTCGCCGACCCCATGGCGAATTCGTCGAGGTTGAGTTTGCCAAGGAAAATTGCCCCGTGGTTCAGCAAGTTTTGCGTGACGGTGGATTCATATTGGGGAATGTAGTTCTCTAAGATTTTTGAGGCAGCCGTGGTGCGAATATCTTTGGTGCAAAACAGGTCTTTAATCCCGAGCGGCAAGCCGTGCAGCAAGCGTGCCTCGCTTGGGGTTTTATCTGCCTCAGCTGCGGCAGCGAGTGCCTGCTCGCCACTTATAGTAATATACGCATTAAGGTCGGGATTGTGCTGTTCAATCGCGCTTACATGTGCCTGTGTTATCTCTACACTGGAGAATTTTTTGGCGGCGATGCCTGCTGCGGCTTGGGTGAGGGTGAGGGTTGTTAAATTAGTCATATGTTCGGGGATCGGGTTTGGGGTTTAGGGGATCGGGTTTGGAAACAATCATCATGTTATCCCACCACTTTCGGCACAACAAAAAAGCCTTGTTTTTTCTCTGGCGCGTTTTTCAAAATTGCGTCCACATAATCGCCATCCGTCACCACATCGGCACGGCGTGGCAAGGTTGCTTGGCTCACGCTTAAGAGCGGCTCAACGCCTGTTACATCCACCGCTTGGAGTTGCTCGACAAAGCCCATGATGGTGGACAACTCGGCACTCATGGCGTCAGCCCGTGCCTCTTCAATATCAAGACGGGCAAGCCGCGCGATTTTCTTTACAGTGGTGGTATCGATGGACATAGATTGTTCTAGGGTTTAGGGTTTAGGCATGAGGGTATAGGAATACTGCCGTCCCCTTGCTTATCCCACTTAAACATTTGTTGCAAGATGCCTGTTGTCCTTCCTCCTGAACTTCGCGCCGTTATCCCCACAGGCAAACGCCTGTTTGGCGTGGATGTGGGCAGCAAAACGCTGGGATTAGCCTTAAGTGATCTAGGGTGGCGCATCGCTTCCCCCTATAAAACCCTTGCGCGTAAAAAGTTTAGCGTTGATGCAGCGGAGCTTTTTCGATTGATTGCCCAAGAAAATGTGGGTGGCTTAGTGGTGGGGTTGCCCGTGAGTATGGAGGGGGGCAAAAGCTCCTCCACCCAATCCGTACAAGAGTTTGTGAAGAATATTCTGAAGCTGCAGGACATGCCCGTGGCGTTTTGGGATGAGCGACTCTCCACCATGGCGGTTTCCCGCATGATGATTGATGAGATGGATTTGTCACGCAAACGGCAGGGCTTGCTGGTGGATAAGCTGGCGGCGAGTTATATTTTGCAGGGGTGTCTCGACAGTCTACCTCAGAGCTTGTCCCGAAACTAACGCATAAGTTTAAAATGATCTTTTTGGCTGCAAAAATCCGCCAAAATAGGGAAAATACCCCAGTATATCCCGCTATTTTGGGGTAATTTTTCGCACAAAAATCTCGATTTTCTCCTCATGCGTTAGTTTCGGGACAAGCTCTCAGCAACAATGATGCTTTTTGAGCGCAACCACCCACAAAAACATCTTTTTTTCCGTTTTGTAATAGACTGTTAACCCTTTTTATGCTGCAATGCAGCATCGGAGAACTTTGCATGCACGCCACCGCCACGAACACTGCCTCCTCTACTGCCGCTTACAGCGATATTCTAACCCCCGAAGCCATCGCCTTCCTTCATGCGTTACAGCAAAAATTTGGCGCAACACGGCAGAGCTTGCTTGCGCGTCGTGTGGAGGTGCAGCAAAAAATCAATACGGGTTGGCTGCCTGACTTTCTGCCCGAAACTAAGTCTGTTAGAGAGGGTGTGTGGAAAATTGCCCCCATCCCCACAGACTTGCAAAATCGCCGCGTGGAAATTACCGGCCCTGTGGAACGCAAAATGATTATCAACGCGCTCAATTCTGGCGCGAACTGCTTTATGGCAGACTTTGAAGACTCCAGCAGCCCCACGCTTGAGAATATGCTGGAGGGGCAGCGCAACCTCCGCGATGCCGTGCGTAAAACCATCAGCTATACTGACGCAACCAGCGGCAAGCGGTATGCTTTAAATCCACAAACCGCTGTGTTGATTGTTCGCCCGCGTGGGTGGCATTTGGAGGAGGCGCATTTCCTTGTTGATGGCAAGCCGATGAGCGGCAGTCTGTTTGATTTTGGGCTGTACCTTTTTCATAATGCTAAAGAGCTGTTGAACCGTGGCACAGCCCCCTATTTCTACCTGCCTAAACTGGAAAACCACCTTGAAGCACGGTTGTGGAATGAGGTAATTGTCTATGGACAACAACAGCTCGGACTCCCCCAAGGCACGGTAAAAGCAACGGTGCTGATTGAGACAATTCTTGCGCCGTTTGAAGCCGAAGAAATTTTGTTTGAGTTGAAAGAGCATATCGTTGCGCTGAATTGTGGGCGGTGGGATTACATTTTCAGCTACATCAAAAAATTCGCCAACGACCCGACGCGTTTGTTGCCCGACCGTGCACAAGTGACGATGACCGTCCCCTTCATGCGAAATTACACGCAACATATTATTAAGATATGCCATAAGCGCGGCGCGTTTGCCATGGGCGGGATGGCGGCACAAATCCCCATTAAGAATGACGAGGCGGCGAATGAGGCAGCGATGGCGCGGGTGCGTGCCGACAAAGAACGCGAAGTCACCGACGGACACGATGGAACGTGGGTTGCCCACCCTGCCCTCGTGCCGATTGCCAAAGCGATTTTCGACAAACATATGCCCACCCCCAACCAAGTGTTTAAACAACGTGATGATGTGCAGGTGGTGGCGGCAGATTTATTGACACCGTCTCAAGGCACGATTACCGAACAGGGCTTGCGGATGAACATCCGCGTGGGCTTAGGGTATTTGACGGCATGGCTGGGCGGCAACGGCTGTGTGCCGCTCTATAACCTCATGGAAGATGCGGCAACAGCGGAAATTTCGCGTGCCCAAGTGTGGCAGTGGGTGAAGCACCATGCCGTATTAGAAGACGGCCGCACCCTTGATAAAAAATTATTTAGTGCGTTTTTTGCGGAAGAAGTGGCGGGCTTGCAGGGAAACTATAAGGATTCCAAGCATTTCACCGAGGCATGCAAAATTTTTGAAGACCTCTGCACCCGCGAAACGTTTACCGAATTTTTAACATTACCTGCGTATAGGGTGTTGGTGAAGGATGAAAATACCCCTAATCTTTAATTAAGTTTACATGTCCGAGGTAAGTATGCAAAAAAAGCCCAGTGATTTAGAAATCGAATGCAGAGATAAGGCCTTTGAGAGAATTTTAGAGGAATTCCCAGATCTCAAGGATGTGGATGTAAGAATCCATCCAAACTCCTTTAAAGGAGATTCCTCTTATCCGCTTAAGCAGGCTTTGATTCCTCTTGGTCGTGATGGTGCGTACGTTGATCTTTCACATACTGATGACCCAAAACTTAAAGAATTATTTAATGTAGCAGCTAGCAAGGCGCTCAATGTTTATCGAGATGAGTTAGCAAAGGCAGGATTCTATGATTACCCAAAGAGACCTGAGAATACACCTGAGTCTAACTCTCAAACAGAAGGCTCTCAAAGAGATATAGCCTTTAGTTGTTTAGGGATTACGGTTCAGGTACCAGCGTTTTTGGCAAATCTTTTCAAGAATAATCCACGTTAATCAAATAAGTGCGCTCACGAAGTTTCGCCACCCACGAAACCACTTCCCGTGGTGAGTATGCTGGGGATTCTTTCCGTTCTGCAAAAACCTACAACAACTAATAAAAACCCAAGGAGAACACCATGACAACTTTTGAATCCCTCGTCCCCGCCCCCACAGGTCGCTTTAAAGGTATTGAACGCAACTATACCGTAGACGACGTGAAAAAATTGCGTGGTTCTCTACCTATCGAATACACGCTGGCAAAAACCACGGCGAATCGCCTGTGGGAATTGCTGCATACTGATCCCTATATCAACGCCCTTGGCTCTATCACGGGGAACCAAGCGATGCAGATGGTTAAAGCGGGTTTGAAAGCCATTTACCTGTCAGGCTGGCAAGTTGCCGCGGACAACAACACCGCTGGCGCGATGTATCCCGACCAATCGCTCTACCCTGCTAACAGTGCGCCTGAATTGGTGAAGAAAATTTACCGCACGCTGCAACGCGCTGACCAAATTCAAACGATGGAAGGCAAAGGCGATACCTTCTGGTATGCACCCATCGTTGCCGATGCTGAAGCAGGCTTCGGTGGCCCTCTCAACAGCTTTGAAATTATGAAAGCGTTTATTGAAGCGGGCGCGGCTGGCGTTCACTTTGAAGACCAGTTGGCATCTGAGAAAAAATGCGGACACTTGGGCGGCAAGGTATTGATCCCCACCCAAGCGCATATTCGCAACCTCAATGCAGCGCGTTTTGCAGCAGACATTATGGGCGTGCCAACATTGATTGTTGCGCGTACCGATGCGGAAAGTGCAACGCTCATCACGTCTGACATTGACGAACGCGACCACGAATTCATCAGCAAAGACCGCACCCCTGAAGGCTTCTTCCGCCTTAAAGCGGGCACAGGCTTGCAGCATTGCATCAAGCGTGGCCTGTCTTACGCGCCCTATGCAGATTTATTGTGGTGGGAAACATCCAAACCAAACCTCGAGGAAGCCCGCGAATTTGCTGAAGCGATTCACAAGCAATACCCCGGAAAATTGCTCGCCTATAACTGTTCGCCATCCTTCAACTGGAAAGCCAACTTGGATGATGCGACCATCGCCAAATACCAGCGTGAACTCGGCGCGATGGGCTATAAATTCCAATTCGTCACCTTGGCAGGCTTCCATTCTCTCAACTACGGGATGTTTGAATTGGCTCGTGGGTACAAAGACCGTGGCATGGCTGCTTACTCTGAATTACAACAAGCCGAATTTGCCGCCGAGAAAAACGGCTACACTGCCACCAAACACCAACGTGAAGTGGGCACTAGCTACTTTGATGCGGTGGCAGTTGCCATCTCTGGCGGGCAGTCGTCTACCACCGCCTATGGCGAGTCTACAGAAAAAGCACAGTTTGGTCACTAGACGGGGTGCGGGGTATCGGGGTTCGTTGGATCTTGTCCCGAAACCCGATACCCCATACCCGCTACCCGACTCTCCAATAAAACTAGCTATTCTGTGAAATACATTATAAAGTATGCAGACTTTGCCATAAACTCCACCTGTATACATGTCTGACACCCCTGCCCCGCCCTCCTCTGAAGCTGAAACACTGGCAAGCCTGCGTGCGGCACTGAAGAACCGTCGGCAGGATGGGGGGCAGCAAGCGGAAAAGAGCGCACCACCAACGGCAGAGCAAGAACAAGCAAAAGCACCAGCACCGCTTCCAGAAACACCCGTAGCAGCAGCGCAAGCAGAGCAAGCCCCAAAAATGGCGGAAAAAGCTGTTCCTGAAAAGCCCGAACAATCATTCGCACCACAGCAACAGAACACGCGCCCCCCCAAAGACAATTGGGAACCTACCCCCCCAAAGAAACAGCATCAGCAGCAGCAAGAGCGGCGGAAAGATACCAATCGTCCGCCGCAGCAGCAAGATCAGCACCGCAAACCACAACCATCACAACAACAAGAACAGCGTAAAAATCCCAACCGTCCGCCGCAGCAGCAAGATCAGCACCGTAAACCACAACCATCACAACAACAACCACAGCAACAAACACCGCCACCTCAACCTGCCCCCAAGCCAGAGGCAGAGGAGGAATCTCCTGCGGATAGGTTGAAACGCTTGCTTGATAGTCATCGGCAAAAGGCATCGCAAGACCTTGAGAAAAAATCAGAAAAAGAAACACCCCCACCGCCTACGCCGTCTGCGCCCCCTGCCCCCAAAGAACCAGAAAAAAATCCAGAAACTAAGGAGGATCCTGCGGCGTCTCCTGTTGATGCGTTACGCAAACAGATGGAAGAAAAGCGGCTTGCCCGTCAAAACGCCGCGCCAGCCCCCCCGATTTCTCTCGAAAAAGCCCCCGCGCCTGATGTGGTGAAACCCGCGCCGCCTAAAGTATCATTAGAAAAAACACCACTTGATGTACCTGCACCGCAAGCATTCATGCCGCCGCCCACTGAGGCAATGCCTAATTTTATCTATCAAGACCCGCTGCAAAAAAATAGGGCAAATCCGTTTGCAGGCGTTATTGCCCAAATGGATAAACTAAAACGGACGGCATTAGGGCGTTTTCTTAAAAGCCTCATCAAGTTCACCCAAAACACCATCGCCCTGATAACATGGACGATTCTGTTTACTGTTCCTTGTAACTTTGCATTCTTGTCCATTATTCACTTTGATGCGCTCGATAATCGCTATTGGCATGCCCTTAACATCCTTTATCAACGACAAACAGTGCCGTGGATTTACGTCTTCACCCTACTCGGCGCGGTGATTGTCTGGGCAGGCGGCGGCTTTCTTGCGTGGCGCAAAGGCTGGAAATACTGCGGGCGTGTCTATGGGGTGGTGTTAAAAATCGCGTTGCTGCCGTTGGGGTTCTTACTCCTCATTCTGTATGGTATTGGTAGGCTCATACAAGAAACGATGCGTAAGATCTTGTCCCGAAACTAACGCACAAGTTTAAAATTGATCTTTTTGGCTGCAAAATCACTCCAAAATAGGGAAAATACTCCCGTATACCCCGCTATTTTTGAGTGATTTTTCCCGCAAAAATCTCAACTTTCTCCTTGCACGCTAGTTTCGGGACAAGCTCTAAGAGCTTGTCCCGATAAAAGGGTTTTTAGAGGTGCCCCATAATGAGAAGGGAAGAATAGCGGT
>JBILKT010000181.1:0-3567 GCA_044376545.1 Alphaproteobacteria bacterium | reverse complement strand
TGGCGGCACTGAGCGATTGCTCCCACACGGTGCGCCCATTGTTATTGAGCACGCCTGTGAGTTCGCCTGAAGAATAGGGGACAACAACAAGGTCGTTATCGGCGGCAACACTGCCTGTGCCTGCAATGGCGGTTGTCTCGCTTAAGCCTGCGCTGTTCCACAACAGGGTGCCTGTGGGCAGGCCATACGCATAAATTTCGTTATCCACGGTGACGAGAAACAGTTTATTCCCCTCGATGGTCGGCGTGGCATGGACAGGGGCGGGCAGGGGGCTGCGCCACAAGATTTTGCCCGTGTTGACGTCAACCGCGAGCAATTCTGCATAGCCCGTGGCAATATAAACAATCCCTTCGCTGGCTGCCATACCGCCACGGAGTAAGGTAACATCGTCTTTATTAACAGGGGCAAGAGAGGTTTCCCAGAGTGTTTCGCCGTCTAGGGTATTCAGTGCGGTGAGAACGCCTGTTGTGTTAAGGGCGATCACTTTATTTTCTGTCACCAACGGGGCAATGGGGGTGAAGCCTTCTTCGGCATTAGAAGAGCCAATGCTGCTTTTCCACGCGACGTTCAGGGTTTTTGCAAGGGCAGGGGGCGTTGGCAAGGCATGGGTGGCACTGCCCCCTGCTTGTGTCCAATTAGCATTGGTTGCGGCGTCTTGTAGCACAACAGGACTATTGCTTTCGGGCGCGAGTTTTTTTTCTAATTGGAGCACCGATAAGCGCTTGCTTTTATCAATGGCGACTTTCGGTGCTTCTTCAAACAAGCTACACCCTGCAAGAATGACAAAAAGGGTGACAAGACAGGTGGAGAACAGCAGGGTTCTGCGGAAAGTATTATGCATAGCGTTCCGTATTATTGTTGGGTTTTAAGGAGTTGCGGCAGTACAGTGAGAATCGCTTCAACGCGTTGTTGCATGGCACGGGGAGCTTCCGCTTCTTCCGAGAGTGCTTGGAATTTTTCAGCCGTCTCTTGCACGCGTTTTTTATCGGGATTAGATATTTTTTGCAGCTCTTGCAGGCTTTGCAGGGCAAGAATCTCCTGTGCTGCAAATTGCCACGCGCCTTTTGCCGCGATAATTTTGGTGAGTGCGCTGGTAAGTGGCGCGTCTAGACCTGTTGGAGCGTTGAGCGCACTGTAGGCATATAAAATGGTTGCATAGTCGCGAAGGAGGGGAGAAATCGCGCTGTCATTGCTCAGTTTTATATAGAGTTTTTGTGCTTCTTCGTCTCTGTTTTGCATGACGAGGAGCGAGCCTTTGCGGAATCGTGCGAGCGTGCCAAAACCATGTTCCCCTTCTTGATCGCCAAGGGCATCAAGGGTGTTGCTGGCTTCGGCGAACGCATTGTCTGCAATGAATTTTTCCGCCGCGTGATATTGCACGTTGAGGGCTTCGAGTTTTTCTTGTTTCTGGTTCTGTATCCAGCTGCCGCCTGCTGCTGCAAGCAACAGGACAACAACGCTGCCGACGAGTTTCCCTGTATGTTTTTGAAAGAAAACGCGGAGTTTTTCTTGGGCAAGGTCTGCCTCAGCTTCTTTGAGGATGTCGTTCATGGGAGAATTCCATTAAATGTGGATATGCTTTTGCATATTGCCCAAGTTACGACGGGAAGCAAGGGGGTTTTGTGTGTGGGGGGATGGCTGTTAATCGTCGTAAACCTCACGACGATGGGCAATGCGAAGCACAATAATAGTCACGATTTCAGCATCTATACGGCAAATGATGCGGTAATCACCTACGCGATACCGCCATAAACCACGTTTGTCAGCTGTTAAGGCATCACCCAAAATAAAAGGGTTTTCGGCGGCTATTATTTTTTCTTTGAGGTACCGCTGGATTCTTTTGCGGGTGTCATGTCCCAATTTTCCGAATTCTTTTAGGGCTTTTGGCTCCCACTCAATCTTCCAAGCCATACATTGCCTCTACCTCTGCCATGCTGTAAGTTTTTTTGAGAGTATTGAGGCGTTTCGTTGCGATATAAACGTCTTCCAAGTCTTCCACACAGCGTATGAATGCTTCACGCATATAAAACGCCTTACTATGCCCTGCTTCTTTCACAAGGTCGGTGAGGCGTTGGTCAAGTTCAGGGGAGAGGCGAACGGTGGTCATGTCTTTGCTCCTAGATATGGATTCTTATACCACAAAAACGTAGGTTTTTCAAGCACGCAGCATTATGTACTCATCGCAGCTGAAGAAGTTGCGATGAGGGTATGACGAAGTGTTGTTTTTTTGGAGAAATAAACAGCCCTGATTTTACCCTAATCGTCCCCGAAAATCCTGATAGCTAAACGAGCGAACAACTTCATAGCGACCATCTTCATGGAGGAGGGCTAAATCAGGCAACGGCGTGCCATTAAACGTGTTGTTCTTCACGAAAGTATAGTGGAGCATATCGCCGAAGACGATTTTATCTCCCCTTTGTAACGGGTTTGCAAAACGATATTCGCCAATGATATCGCCTGTCATGCAGGTTGCCCCTGCGAGAATATAGGAGTGTGGGTGTGCTGCATTTGTGCCGAATACAGGGGGTGTGTAGGGAACTTCTAGCACATCGGGCAGATGGCAGCTTGCTGAACCATCGAGAATGGCAATATCTTTATCGTTGTGATGAATATCCAGCACGCTTGCGACAAAATACCCTGCATCAACCACTAAGCCTGCCCCCGGTTCAAGGATGACTTCTACGCCAAACTGCGCACGGAAATCTTTAATAGCGGCAATGAGTGCGTCAACGTTATATCTTGCTTTGTTCAATAAGTGCCCCCCGCCAAAGTTGATGGTTTTCACACGGGGGATGTAGTCTCTAAATTGTGTGGCAACATGGTTGATAAGTCCCACAGAGCCTTCGTGCGTTGCCTCGCACAGGCTATGGAAATGGAGAATATCAATGTCTCCCCATGGTAGTTCATTAAGGTGTTGTTGTGTGGTGCCAAAGCGGGAGCAGGGGGCACAGGGGTCATAGAGTGCGCCGCCTAGCGTTGCACTAGAATATCCCGCATTGAGGCGTACACCCACGTGCTTTGCGGGGGAGGCTGCCTGCACTTGTGGCAAAAATTGCGTGAGTTGTTGGGGGGAGTTAAAATAGAGATGGTCAGCAAGGGTGAGGAGTTCCGCCATTTCATTGGTGGCATAAGCAGGGGAATAGACATGCACTTCCTTGCCGAAATCTTCAAAGCCAAGCCGTGCTTCATAAAGACCGCTTGCCGTGCTGCCGTCGAGATACGCACGCATCAATGGAAAAACAGCAGGCAACGCAAAGGCCTTGGTGGCAAGTAAGATTTTACACCCCGCTTCTTGTTTTATACGCGCAGCGGTGGCAAGGTTTGCCTTGAGGGGGGCTATATCAACGACATAGGCGGGAGTTTTGAGAGTGGGGGGAAAGTTCATTTTTCGTAGACTTCTCGACGATGGGCAATGCGAGAGGCGAAATAGTCAAGAACGCGGTTTTGTATAGGATGAGAGAGTTGACGAAGTTCTTTACGCGCTGCCTCTTTCCACTTAACCGTCCACATGGTCTTAGAGCTTGTCCCGAAACTAACGTGCAAGTTTAAAATTGATCTTTTTGGCTG
>JBILKT010000180.1:0-3581 GCA_044376545.1 Alphaproteobacteria bacterium | reverse complement strand
CATCACCCACAAGGACATTTGCGATTTTATGAACAAACGGCGTGACAAGCCGATTGATGCCAACCGCGCCCGTGCGTTGCTCTCTGCGTTTTTTGGCTCGTGCGAGAAATGGGGGCTGATACCACGCGGTACGAATCCTGTCACGGGTGCCCCGAAATTCCTCGAAAACAAGCGGGAACGCTTCCTCAGCCCCGAAGAATTCGCACGGCTGGAATCAGTGTTAGCAGAGGCGGAAAAAACGCTCTCTGAAAGCCCCTACGTCATCGCCATGATTCGCCTGTTGATGCACACAGGCTGCCGCCCTGGCGAGATTCAAAACCTGCAATGGGTATGGGTGGATCTGGACAAACGCAACATTCGCATGCCGCGCACCTCTTTCACACGAAAAACGCGCCAAGACGATCTTCATCACCGAACCGATGCTGAATATTTTTGCCAGCCTCAAACGGGTGAACGGCAATCCTTATGTGATTTGTAGTGAACGGATGGATGGTAAGCCCATAAACAACGTCGCCAAGGCGTGGAAACGGATTTGCGCGGCTGCCAAGCTGGAAGACCTGCACCTTCATGATCTTCGCCATAGCCACGCCAGCATGGCAAACGGCCTTGGCTATTCTCTGCCGATGATTGGCGCGCTGCTGGGGCACAGCCAATATCAGACAACCTTACGCTATGCGCATCTTGCAGACACGCAGCTGCGGCAGGCGGCAGAGCACATCAGCAAGGCGATTGCGGAGACGAAGCAAAGCGCGGGAAAAGTGGTACCGTTTAGGCCGCGATATTGAATGGATCTTACGATATCTTGAACGAATTCAAGAACTCATGCGCACGGCATAAAAAAATCATTTTTGATTTTTGTAGAGGCTCAATTCAAATAATTGTGTCTGGAAATGTTGCTCGCCAAGCACTTGTCTTGCCATCGCAATCCTTGTAAAAGGTAAAATGGAACAAGGCGTTGAGATGTATCTCATATGTTCCATCAAAAAAGGATGGTTCACAGGATGCATGCCATGCGATCCACAAATTCCAACGCTGAAAAGGTTAGCATCGTAGTCCTGATTAAGTCGTTTAGCTGTTGTGACGGTAGTTTTCATTGCGGTTTTCATCACATCAGGCAATCGTGTCTTTGCGTTGCCGTCGGGTGCGTAGTCACAGGTTCTTGATGATAAATACAACGATGATACACCATCGCTGGTACCATGGGAAAGCTCGACAGAGCGTCCGGGTAGTCCAGCAGCAATACCTTCCAAGAATTCTGGATAGTACGTAGATGCTATTTCGGCCATGCAGGCCAGCTTATAATTTTCTTGAGTAAGACCCATTCTATTCGCAATAGTATCCAATACATCTACCACACCAAAGAATTCTATTGGCGTTGCAATCATGGGGGCCATGATGGAGGGCGAAAAATTTGGATATTCTTCTAGAGTATTTTTCAATGCCTGCATAATGCAGGTCATTTCCAGAAAATATACTTCAGGGTAATATTTCAAAATACGAGAGCCGCGAATATCCATCGCCGGATCCGTTGCTTTTTTAAATGGCGCGAGAATTTTTTTCAGCTCGTTATCATCGTGAAGATCAAGATACTCCCTAAAAGCTGTTCTTGCTTCGTCAGATTCAGGGCTCACTTCATCAGCGGCTGGGTCAAACAAACGCAACAGCAGCGCAGGAGAATACCCATTTTCGCCAGTATGCGCGGCAATAGCTTTAAATGCCTCTTCAAAATCTTTAATCAGCAGTGCCATTAATCTCTTTGCTGAGTCTGGCAGGGATGAGGCATCTGGATTACTGGCAGCAGTAATATAAGATTCAAGCATTGCTGAACGCGCTTCTGGGGATGCCTCGTTGCTGTGCGCTTCATAAGAGAGGATAAATTGATGTAGAAGGTCAAACTGTGCTTGTTGTTCCTCAAACATATATTCGGTAAGCCAGACAAGTTTTTCAGCATCGTACTCAAGGGCTTGTCGAATATCTTCAGGCTTGTGTACCAGCGCGGCAACCGTGGGCGCATCCCGCAAAACGCGGCGTGCTACAGTTTCGATTGCCTTAACATATTGTGGATCAATAGGTTCAATGGTCTCACAATGTCCTTGATAAATGCCGCTGTTATCAACAGCAATGCTCTCTCCGCTGCGCAGCTGGGTCTTGCCAAGCGTCAATACGTCGCCGTTAATACCTTGCACACCATAGCAACACGGCACACCAAAAAGCAGAGACTGCCGCACAGCATGGCTGGTCGCGCCCGTTCCCACCACGATGGCTTGTGCACTTTTTATTGCCGCATCGTGCTCTGGTGTCGGATTTTCGTGAACAAAAATATAAGGCTTATTTTGTGCAACACATGCTGTCGCTGCGTCAGACGTGAAAACAATCTCTCCGCTCCCACCACCAGCGGTAATAGTGCATGCGGCAAGAGGTTGTTTATAAATTTTACTTGAGGGATCTAAGTTTCTGGTGCGTAAGGACGGCAGAAGCGATAGATCTATCTTTTGGAAAATTCTTTGTATGTCTGGCGAAAGCCTAGGATCTTCGAATGTGATGGGCTGATCGTTTAGCTTGTTTGCAATTGTTTCAATGTGAGTTTTGTATTCAGCAATATCCATTGTTACGACGCCCCCACATTAATATTACATATCAATAAGTTATGGTGGCTCGGGAGGGATTTGAACCCCCGACCAAGAGATTATGATTCTCCTGCTCTACCGCTGAGCTACCGAGCCTAACTCATTATAATCAAACGTCTTTTGCAACCCTACCCATGACCATGGCATGACCGCAAAATTTTCTGGTCAACATAGCATCGGCGTAAGCCTTTGTTATGTCGTTCTTTCCAGCCCGTATCACGGGCAAGCCAAGAGATTATGGTTCTCCTGCTCACCCTTGAGCTACCGAGCCGCAGGCACTCAAAAGAAGGACACTCCTACCCGTTGCCCCGAAAAAATGCAACGATGAATTTTAGCTATAGCGTATCTGAATAATTTCATAGCCCTTTGCGCCGTTCGGCGTGTTCACTTCCACATAATCATCTTTTGCTTTGCCAATAAGGGCTCTGCCTAAGGGGGATGTAATGGAAATCATGTTACGTTCAATATCAGTCTCATCCGCACCAATCAGTTGATAGGTTATTTCTTGTTCGCTATCATCCATAACGACCGTAACGAACGCCCCGAATTTTACTGTTGTACTGCCAGCAAATTTTGCAGGATCAATCACTTCTGCCCGCGAGATTTTATCTTCAAGCTCTAAAATACGCCCTTCGACAAAACTTTGACGCTCACGCGCTGCATGATACTCGGCGTTTTCTGATAAATCCCCATGTTCACGGGCTTCTGCAATCGCCCGAATAATCGCGGGACGCTCGTCAATTTTCAAGTGTTTTAGTTCTGTGTTAAGCCGTTCAAAGCCAGCCAGTGTTAGAGGAACTTTTTCCATCGTTACGCATCCTTATTATGGGCACCTCTAAAAACCCTTTTATCGGGATGAGTGGCTAGGAAAGACTTGCTGAGGAAACGTAAGCGTACATAAAGGTACGTGCGGCTTCCGAAGCGAGGCTTGACAACGCCAATCGCCCTAGAAAA
>JBILKT010000179.1:0-3615 GCA_044376545.1 Alphaproteobacteria bacterium | reverse complement strand
CCATGCTGGTGGTGGTATTGAACTGCTGAGTGACCGAAACAAATGACACATTGTTGGAATCGAAAATCTCCACCATCTTAGCGAAGTCCGATAGTGAGCGCGATAAACGGTCAACTTTGTAAACAACGATCACATCAATCTTACCGGCGGCAATGTCGGCCAGCAGTCGTTTCAGCGCAGGGCGATCCATGCTGCCGCCAGAAAAGCCGCCATCGTCATAGTATTCTGGGATCAGCATCCAGCCTTCATGCCGCTGCGAGGCGATGTATGCTTCTCCCGCTTCGCGCTGGGCATCTAGGGAGTTGAACTCCATCTCAAGCCCTTCCTCGGTGGATTTTCGGGTGTAAATAGCGCAGCGGGTGCGTTTGGGGGCAGGCATCGGTTTCATGGCAGTCCCCCTTATTTCAGGCCAAAGAATTTCGGCCCCGACCACACCGAGCCGGTGATGGTGCGGGCGATAACCGACAGGCTGCGGTAACGCTGGCCGCGATACTCAAAGCCATCGGCCATGACAGTGACATGATGTTCCTCGCCCTGCCATTCGCGGGTCAGGCGTGTGCCGTTGGCAGGCATATGGATGTCGTCCGCACGGTTGCGTTTGCGGCCATATTTGCCTTTGGCGACTTCAGCAAATTGCGCTTCCAGTTTTGCACTGTCCACACCGTGGGCAACCTCCTGCAACCTGTAGGCAATTTGCTTGATGAGATAGGTTTTAGAGGCATGGTGCGGCTCGCTATCATACAGGTCGCGCCACAGTTTTTTGACATCAGCAATTGGTAGTTTGGGAAGTCCAGCAATCTGTGCCAGAACATTGTTTTTCATATATTATTCTCCGTACTGTTTACAGACGGACGAACGCTCTTCTTGGGCAGCAAGTCCAGTTAAACCTGTCTTTGCGTTAGGTAATTGTGAACCGCGCAATCGCAACATGGCTGCTGCAAGTAGAGCGGCCACTTCATCTAAATATTCAGGGGGTGTAGGGCATTCATTTTTCATGCCCCAAAGATAAAATTACACGCAAATCCGCACAATCGCCTTTGATTTCGCACGGCTTATTTTGTAGCCGCATCTCTACTCGAACACGAATGGGCGGGCATTTGTTACAACAACATTTGAATGATGTTGTTTGTATCCAGCAAAACCAAGCGTTTCAGACCACCAACTTCGGACACAAAGGTTGACGGCTTTTTGAGAGAAAATGCCAGACAGAGAACCTATGCGTGCCCTTGCGTAAACCGACTACCAACCGCAAGGTTGACACACAAAAGCCGCAAACCATGGCGGCGTGCGGCGTTGAACGGGATAATGATGGTGGGAGTCAGAAAATTCTTTTTTCAAAGAATGGCTGGGGCGGAAGGATTCGAACCCTCGATGGCGGTACCAAAAACCACTGCCTTACCGCTTGGCTACGCCCCAACACTAAAACTAAAATAGGAGCGCACACTACAGTCCATTTTATAAGAAATCAAGCCCTGATATAGCCCTGATATAGAATTTAAAATTATCAGTAACTACCCACCTAGCATGTCTTCTTGTTAAAATTGTTAAAAGGCACGAGGCACGAGGCACGAGGCACGAGGCACGAGGCACGAGGAAAAAGAAGGGACTATACCTGTTGCACAGGAAGAATGTGCAACGTTTCGCTGGGGCGCCCCGCGGGCTTTACCGCTCGCAAGATTTTGTGCAAATCTTGAGGTGCGAGCGATATATTTTGATACTCTTTCTTTTCCTCGTGCCTAGTGCCTCGTGCCTAGTGCCTAGCCCCTCGCGCCTCGTGCCTTTTAACAAGAAGGCATGCTATCCTGCGAAGCCTTCAAACAATTTGCCGTAAAATTCTTGACCGCACAAAAAACGGCATTATTCGGAGCACCTTTAAAAATATACTCAGTCGTTTTGGAAAATGCACTTCATAGTTTTTTCCCTGTAAGCCCTTTATAATCCGCGCCACCGCCGCCTCTATTGACATCGCAAACGGCATAGGAAAATCATTTTTTTCTGTAAGCCGCGTCCGCACAAATCCAGGGCAGATAACGCGCACATCAATTCCCATACCCGTTGTTTCGCTATACAGACTTTCTGCCAAATTAAGCATCGCCGCTTTGGTGGCCGCATATGGTTGACTATACGGCAACCCATTAT
The DNA here is from genome assembly GCA_044376545.1 of Alphaproteobacteria bacterium. GTDB lineage: Bacteria > Pseudomonadota > Alphaproteobacteria > JAJTHO01 > CANGXP01 > CANGXP01. Next base: position 1,476 of record JBILKT010000179.1, on the reverse strand, counting down.
AACCCGCCACACTGGCGCACAATGCCAGTTGCCCCCTGCCCTGTTGTTTCAACCACGGCAATACCGCCTCTATCGCGTTAAACGCCCCCAATATATTTACGGTAATAATTTTCTGCGTCTCAGATAAATCCAACGCGCCGAATTTCATAGGGGTATATAACGCTGCCATAAAGATCACCTTATCAATCTGCGGCCATTGCTGTTGAAGGATTGCAGCAGCATTTTTTGTTGCCGCACCATCAGAAACATCAAACGGCAACACAATATGGTTGCCACCAAGCTGTTGATTCAAGATATTTAATGCCTCGGCAGAACGCGCAGACAACGCCAGCGTAGCGCCCTGATCCGCAAATTGTTTCGCGAGTTCCGCGCCCATGCCATGGCTTGCACCAATGATCCAGATATTCATAAAAAGCCTCCTGTGATGATGCAGCCCTGAAAATTGCTCATGAGCGTTTCATCGCCGTCTTTACAGCGACGACGCTATCCCGCTCGCACCTCAAGATTTGCACAAACACCTTGCGAGCGGTAAAGCCCGCGCGGCGCTTGAGCGAAACGTTGCACATTCTTCATGTGCAAAAGGTATATCGGTATCTTGTCAGATAGCTTGTTCGTTTGTTTTGTCCAGTACAGCACATACCGAGCGCACTTTAAAAATCAGGAAAATGTACCTACCCACCTAAGTAGAGCATAATCGATAATTGCCGTATACTTCTATATTGGTTTCTGGGCCCCTGCCTTCGCAGGGGATTCGTTCTGAGTGAATGCGTTCTCCGAGCGAATCCCCTGCGAAGGCAGGGGGCCAGAAATTCTTCGGATAACTAGGATGATTGGTATTGCTCTATGAACGCGAGACTGGGCTTTGCTGTGCTAACAATTGTAATTGTACAACATTGGGAATATTGGGAATATTGGGAATTACGAAGGGCATTCCTCTAATTTTCCCCGTTTGTGATAAGGCAGATAAATGGAAGAAGTTGGCATCAAGCTTGGCACTGTCGTTTTGCGTGTGCTGTTCGGATTTTGTATCGGTCTTGCTGCCTTGTGGGTATAGCTCGTTGAGGCGGTGCCATGCTTTTTCTGCCATTTCCAACGTTTTTTGGCGTTGTTGGTCTTCTTTTTCATTGGCTAACGGGGTTTTCAGATTCTGCAGATAGCGTTTAAACTCTTCGCGACGTTCATTAAGGCCTTCCCAAATAGCATTTACTTCTTCTGTGTCCGCAGGAGACGTTTTTTCATGCGTAAATCCAGTGCGCTCAAGCGTTGTTAACGCATAGTCAAAAAATGGATCTGGCGGCAGCACATTATCGGGGATGAGTTTTTTGCCTGCTCTTTTATTAATGGTATTAATGGCAACGCCAAGCTTTTGCATGACCTCTAACTCGATTTTGCGCGAAGGATCACGAAAAAGCTCTTGAAGATAATTCGTAAATTCTCGCGGGCGTTCTGCTAGCGCCCTTAACAAACTATGCGTAT
>JBILKT010000001.1:0-31958 GCA_044376545.1 Alphaproteobacteria bacterium | reverse complement strand
AAGAAAACCGAGACTGTTGCGTATAAAACCCAGTCCCAGCGTTGTACCAGCAAAATATCCTTGCTGTTTTCTTGGGCAAAAAAACCAAGGAGGGGTAAGGAAAGTAGGAAAGTAAGGAATACAGGAAGTAAGAAAGTAAGGAAGTTTTTGTTCATACTACACCTTCTCCACCTGTTTGCGCCCCAACAGTCCATTCGGGCGCACCACCAACACCAGCATGAGGACGGCAAACACGGCGACATTCTTATAGTCACCGCCCATGTAGGCTGCCCAAAACGATTCAATCAGTCCAATGAGCAAGCCGCCCAGCATTGCCCCCGATAACGAGCCAATGCCGCCCAAAACCGCCGCCACAAACGCTTTCATGCCAGCTAAGAACCCCATGTAAAAATCCAGCACACCATAATAAAGAATCACCATCACGCCTGCCACCGCCGCCAAAGCTGCCCCCAATACAAAGGTGAGTGAAATGGTTATATCCACATCAACGCCGACTAACGCCGCCATTTTTCGGTCTTGTTCACAGGCGCGTTGCGCCCGTCCCAGCGGGGTTTTATTAATCAAGTAGCTGAAACCGAGCAATAACAAGGCGGTAGTGCCTATAATCAGTAGTTGTACTGTGCTAATTGTCAAGGAATCGGTGAGATGAAAATTTTCTGTGAACACAGGCGGGAGCGACTTCACCCGCGCCCCTTGCGTCAGTTGCACATAATTTTGCAGGAAAATCGACATCCCAATCGCGGAAATCAGCGGGGCGAGTTTCGGGGCATTGCGTAAGGGACGATACGCCACGCGTTCCACCGCAAAGCCATACACACTGGTAAAAACCATACTGATAACCAAAACGAGTATGAGGGTTACAATAACCGATGTCACGCCAAGACTTGCCAGCAACAAAAACGAGAGAAAGCCAATAAACGCAGCGATCATGTAAATCTCGCCATGGGCAAAATTAATCATGCCGACAATCCCATACACCATCGTGTAGCCTAGCGCGATAAGCCCGTAAATCGCGCCTAACGTGATGCCGTTGATGAGTTGTTGGAGGAAATAATCCATGCGTACTTTGATTCACGTTAAATTTTTGTGACGTTAGCGGCGAGAAAATCGTTCGTCAACCCACGTTTGTAATATTGCTGTTTGTAATATTGCTTGACAATATTATTGTTTAACGATAACATCACCTCATGATAAAAAGTTTCCGCTGCAAAGAAACAGAAAAGATTTTCAAGGGATTCCGATCGGCAAAGCTACCGTTGCATATTCAAACATCGGCACGCACAAAACTTGCGGCATTGAATGCGATTGTGACGATTGAAAGCCTGCTGCATCCACCAGGGAATCGCTTGGAAGCCTTAAAAGGAGACCGTTTAGGACAATACAGTATTCGTATTAATCAACAATATCGTCTGTGCTTCCAATTTGCAGAAGGGCATGCGGAAAACGTTGAGATTGTTGATTATCATTGAGAGGATAAAAAATAATGACTCCAGATTTCTTGCCAGTTACCCCCGGTAACGTTTTAGAAGAAGAATTTATGAAACCCATGGGATTAAGCCAATATGCTTTGGCGAAGGCGTTGCATGTGCCCGCAATGCGTATTAGTGAAATTGTGCGCGGCAAACGCGCCATTACGGCAGAAACGGCGTTGCGCTTGGGACGCTTTTTTAGTATTGATCCTGCTTTTTGGTTAAATTTGCAAAATCATTACGATTTAGAGCGTATTCAACAGCAAAACGGTACGGATATTGTTGCAGAAGTGCACCCGTTTGGGTATACAGTAGCATAATGAAAACACTCCTCATTGGCGCAGACCACGCCGCCTTCTCCTTAAAAGAAATCCTCAAAGCACACCTGATGGCGTCGGGCTATGCGGTGGTGGATGTGGGCGCATATTCTGCAGAATTGGTGGATTATCCCGATATTGCCGCAGCCTTATCCGAAAAAATTCCCGTTGAGGCAACACAAGGTATTCTCCTTTGTGGATCTGGCATTGGCATGAGCATTGCCGCGAATCGCTTTGTGCACATTCGGGCGGCTCTGTGCCATGACCATCTCTCCGCACAATTGTCACGCTTGCATAATGATGCAAATGTGCTAGTGATGGGCGCAAGATTAATAGGCGAAGAAACCGCAAAAGATTGTGTAGAGGTGTTTCTCAATACCGCTTTTGCAGGGGGCGAACGCCACGAACGTCGTCTTGAAAAATTGAGAGGATACTAACTAAATGTCTGTTGTTGCTGCGAATATTTCTCAAAACACCCCTGATTTTTTCCACGGCACCCTGGCGCAGCGCGACCCTGCCGTGCTGAATTCCATCACGCTTGAATTGCAACGCCAGCAAGAGCAAATTGAGCTGATTGCCTCAGAAAACATTGTTTCTAAAGCGGTTATTGAGGCGCAAGGCTCTGTGCTCACCAACAAATACGCAGAAGGCTATCCGCACAAACGCTACTATGGTGGCTGTGAGTATGTTGATATTGCTGAAGAACTCGCGATTGAGCGTGCGAAAAAGCTCTTTAATTGTGCCTTTGCGAACGTGCAACCCCATTCAGGCGCACAAGCCAACCAAGCCGTTTTCCTCACGCTTATTAAGCCAAACGATACCATTTTGGGGATGTCTTTGGCGGCAGGGGGGCATTTAACGCATGGGGCTGCCCCCAGCCAATCAGGCAAATGGTTTAACGCAGTGCAATATGGTGTGCGCGAAGATACTGGGCTGATTGACTATGATGCTGTTGAAAAATTGGCGGTTGAGCATAACCCTAAGCTGATTATCGCAGGCGGATCTGCCTATTCCCGCGTGATTGATTTCGCGCGATTCCGTGCCATTGCGGATAAAGTCGGCGCGTTTTTCATGGTGGATATGGCGCATTTTGCGGGTCTTGTTGCAGGCGGTGTCTACCCCAGCCCATTGCCCCACGCGCATGTTGTAACAACCACGACGCACAAAACCTTGCGCGGGCCTCGTGGCGGGATGATTTTGTCGAACGATGAAGAGTTAGGCAAAAAAATCAACTCAGCCGTTTTCCCTGGATTGCAGGGCGGACCTTTGATGCACGTGATTGCAGGCAAGGCTGTTGCGTTTGGCGAAGCATTGCACCCCTCCTTCAAAGAGTATGCAAAAGCTGTTGTTGCGAACGCACAAGCATTAGGCAGCGTGCTGGTGGAGCGTGGTTTGGCGATTTACTCAGGCGGCACAGATAGCCACCTCGTGCTGGTTGACCTCCGCCCGAAAAAGGTAACAGGAAAAACAGGCGCGGATAGTTTAGAACGTGCAGGCATCACCTGTAATAAAAACGCAATTCCGTTTGACCCTGAAAAACCAGCGATTACCTCAGGCATTCGCCTTGGCACGCCTGCTGGAACAACGCGGGGCTTTGGCGTTACAGAATTCCGCCTCATTGGCAACCTGATTGTTGACGTGCTGGAAGGCTTAAGCGCGAATGGTGAAGCTGGCAATGCCGCTGTTGAAGCTGCGGTGAACGCTAAAGTGAAAGAGCTCTGCAAGAAGTTTCCGATTTATAGTTAATGGCCATAATCATCAAAAGCAGGATTTTCTGGCCCCCTGCCTTCGCTGGGGATTCGCTCGGGGTGGTTGCCTACTTCAGTCGAATCCCCAGCGAAGGCTGGGGTCCATTTTTCCTTTGGGTTTCAAAGATGATTGGTATTAGAAACTTAAGCGGATTGGTATTAGCCACTCATCCCGATAAAAGGGTTTTTTAGGGGTGCCCTACAGCAATCCGTAAATTGTTTGACGTAAAGATTTGATCCCGTCTTTTTTATCAGCGCTGGTAGCAAGAATATCGGGTAATGCTGCGGGGTGTTGTAACGCGTCTGTTGCAACGGTTTCAAGCATCGCGGTTAAGGCAGATGCGGAAAGTTTATCGGTTTTAGTGAGCACCAACTGATAGGTTACGGCGCAGGCATCAAGAAAATCCATGAATTCGTGGTCATTGTCTTTAATGCCATGACGACTATCAATGAGCACAAAAATGCGACGCAAGGAACTGCGATGCTGGAGATAGTCCTGCATGAGTTCTGTCCATAACCGTACTTTTTGTTTACCCACAGCGGCATAGCCATACCCTGGTAAATCGACAAGATGCAGGCGTGTGCCGAGCGCAAAGAAGTTAATTTGTTGGGTTCGCCCAGGGGTTTTGCTGGTGCGCACCAAATTTTTCTGCCCGACGAGCGCATTAAGCAGGCTTGATTTCCCCACATTAGAGCGCCCTGCAAAAGCAAATTCAGGAATTGCGCTAGGCGGCGGCACCCTATCCTTCGTCATTGCGCCCGCAACAAACACACAAGGGCTGTGAAAGAACTTTTCTACGTTAGCGGTGTGTGGGGATGACATTACGCTTTAGCGGCTTTTTGTTTCGCAACACTCTTTTTCGTCAGTGCCTGTTGGGCGATGGAGGCGATGTTGCTAAATGTCCAGTAAACTGCAAGTCCTGCAGGTAATGTTGCCGTAACAAACGTAAAGATAATCGGCATCAGATTAAACATAATTTCTTGTGTTTTATCAGTGGGTTTGGGATTCATTCTTTGACTGAGGAACATGGTAATGCCCATCAACAACGGCCACACGCCCACATGCAAGAAAGACGGTAACATGGGGATATTGAGGTAGCCAAAGGCGGTGAAAATATTTGCCGTATCGGGAGCGGATAAATCACGCACCCAGCCAAAGAACGGGGCATGGCGCATTTCAAGAGAAATCATCAACACACGATAAAGAGCAATAAACACAGGGATTTGGATGAGAATGGGCAAGCAACCCGCCACGGGGTTCACTTTTTCACGCTTATACATCGCTGCAATTTCTTGATGCAGCTTCATTTTGTCATCGCCGTGTTTTTCTTTGAGCTTTTCCATATGCGGCTGCAGTTCTTTAAGCGCATTCATGGATTTATAAGACTTATGCGCTAAAGGCCCAAGCAGCACGAGGCGCACCAACACGGTGAGAATCACAATCGCCCAACCAAAGTTACCTGTAAAAGCATAAAGATAATGCAAGGCATAAAACAGGGGCTTCGTGATAATATACAGCAAGCCAAAATTCACCGCGCGATCAAACAGCGGAATGCCAAGTTTTTCGCTATAACTATCTAGCAGTTCGACTTGCTTTGCACCTGCATAAAAACGCGTTGTGAACGTAATGGTTTCATTGGGTTGCACCGTTTTCTTTTGCGCAATAAAATCAGTTTGATACACTATTCCTTCTTCACGCGGCAGGGCTTGTTGCCGGAACTGTGTGTTTACGCCCTCTTGTGGGATGAGCGCGGTCAACCAATACTTATCACTAATCCCCACCCAGCCTTGCGTTGCCGTGTTTTCTAGAATCCCTTTTTCTTCCAGCTTTTTATAATCCGTTTCTTCTAAGACTTTATCAAAAGTGCCGATTGATCCTGCGTGGATGCCTGTATTTTCTTTTACGGGCGAACCAAGCCGTTGAATAAGCCCAAACGGATGCAGATCAATCGCCTGTTTTGTGGTATTGATGGCGCGGGTTGTCGCCGTAATCATGTATTGGTCATCAATAGCGTAGGTTATTTCAAAACGAACGCCTGCCCCGTTATCCCATGATAGGGTGAGCGGCGTTTGCGGCGTTAAGCTGGTATTAGATGTTTGCCAAACCGTATCACTGGTCGGCGCAATGGTTTGGGCATTAGGCGATAGCCAGCCGAGTTCCGCAAAATAGCCATGTTCTGTGTTGCTAGGAGAAAGCAGGGCAACAGCAGAGCTTTTTGGGTCCACCTCAGTGCGGTAATTTTCTAGGTGGATATCATCAAAGCGGGCACCTTTTAGAGAAACTGTTCCTGTTAAGGCTGGTGTTTTAATGGCAATACGCGGGCTTTCGGTGATTGCCTGTTCGCGGGTCATCTTTTTAGAAAGCACTGGCTTTGCAGCAATAGGGAGAGCCTCTTTTTTCAAGGCTTCTTGTCGTTCTGTTTGCAGACGCAAGGCCTCCAACCGTGGCTTTTCATAGAAAAACTGATAGCCCATGATAATAGCGGTTGAGATGACAATAGCGAGTAAGAAGTTTTTTTGATCAGTCATTACGGCAGGGCTCTCTTATTTTCTGCTTGTTTTAACAACGTACCACACAAACGCAACCCTTAATTACAGGGCAATCGCATTAGGAATTTTATTCTTTTAAAAACAATATGTTACGCGATAGGCTTTAATGTTAAAATTCTGAAAAACCATTATTTTTCAATGAGTTATTTTTTCTAATGCAATCGCCCTGCCCTTAATTACGGGCCCCCTTACATCCCCTTACATTATGGCAAGGGATCGTGCATATCCCTTTTTGCAAAAGGATGACAGCGTAGCAACCGCCTTGTGCCAAGGTAAATGCCTTTTAACGTGCCGTGCTTGAGGATTGCTTCTTTCATGTAATCGGAACAGGTGGGGAGATACCGACAATGATAGCCCACAAACGGCGATAGCACTATTTTATAGAGGCGGATGAGGGCAAGAAAGAATGCTTTCGACATAGGTATTGAATCCCCCGCTCAAGATCTATTTTAAGATCTGTAAATTCGGCTTTTAGTGCCGCTTTTCGCGCGATAATAGCATACGCCGCTAGGGGATTGCCATGCAAAGATAAGGCTTCAGGGAGAATCTGGCGTAGACGACGCTTGACGCTGTTGCGCTCTACAGCACCGCCGATAGTTTTGGTCACAGTGAACCCGATGTAAAACTGATTTGGTGTCAAGGGAATGTCGAACGCAGCCAAGGGCAACGCAAGAAGAATCATGCGGGGTGTTATAAACTTATACTCACTTGCCTGAATTTTCAGGAAATGGGCGCGTTTTGTGAGGGTAACAAACGTGTTGCCAGCGTTAACAATGCGCACAATGCCCTAAGCACTCAAACGCTTGCGACCTTTAGCGCGACGACGCGCCAAAATAATACGCCCTGCCGCTGTTGCCATGCGAGAGCGAAAACCATGCCGTCTTTTACGAACGAGGACGCTGGGTTGGTATGTACGTTTCACGACAGAACTCCAAAATCTCTAATCTCAAAATTTTTTCTCTTACCCCGTCTACAGCTTAAGTAATGATTTGATGGATGGGGAAAAACAGAGGATAAGTGGCGAACCTAATGATTTATATATTTCTGTCAAGTATAATCAGCAGGACTGTCAGCAGGACTTTTTTGGGTGTTCTCAATCGTAAGAAGCATAATAAACCTTTTTAAAGTACAGTCCTTCAGCAGGCGCTCGCGTGCCTCCTGCGCGTCTGTCTTGTGCTTCTAGGGCTGTTTTAACGCGTGCTATTGGCCACTTGTCCCGTCCCACGAGCACCAACGTTCCAACCATGTTGCGTACTTGATGATGCAAGAATGACTTCGCAACGACTTTAAAAAATACATATTCCTCCGTTGTGGAAATATCGAGCACGTCCAAGGTTCTTAAGGCGTGTTTGGCTTGGCATTCACTATCCCGAAACGTAGTAAAATCATGATAGCCTAAAAGATGGTTTGCTGCTTCGCGCATCGCGTCAATATTTAACGCGTGGTGGACATGCCAAACGCGCCCTTCATCCATAACAGGTGGGACAATACGATTAAGAATCCGATATTCATACTCACGCGCCATGGCAGAAAAACGGGCGCTAAAGTCTTGTGGCACTTCTTCAGCAAACAGCACTTTTACGGCTTTCCCTCGCAGGTGATAATTAAGGGCACGACGAACGGTGTAGGCTGTTGTAGGCTTCTGTATATCGAAATGACAAACCTGTCCAAGGGCATGTACCCCTGCATCGGTGCGTCCTGCCGCAACCAAGGTGATTTCCTCTCCACAAAAAGCAAAAAGTGCGTCTTCAACTGTTTGTTGGACGGAAGCAATGCGGCTTTCCTGCCGCTGCCAACCCCGAAAAGGACGACCGTCATATTCAAGTATAATTTTAAAGCGCAAGGGAATCGCCTTTTTTTAGAGGATACCCGCGTAAAAAATCCCCCGCAGAAAGCGCAGATTTTCCTTGGCGTTGGATTTTTGTAATGCGCAATGCGGTATTAGCACCACAAGCAACCAATAATCCCTCATCAAGCAATGTACCCGACGCGTTTTGCCCATGTCCTGCTTCAACCGTCGCCGCAAGCACTTTAAACGTCTCACCATTATGGGAAAACCATGCGGCAGGATGTGGATAAAATGCCCGTATTTTGCGTTCAATTACACATGCCTCTTCATGCCAATCAATTGCAGCTTCTGCCTTGGTGATTTTTGCCGCATATGTCACGCCTTGAGAAGGCTGAGACGTGGGTGTTAAGAAGCGGAGGTTTTGTAATGCTTCACATATCGCGTCAGCTCCCAATGCGGCAAGAATATCGTGCAATGTTGCTGTTGTCATGGTGTTGGCTAGGGGAACTGTCTTTGTGAGCAACATATCGCCCGTATCCAGCCCCGCATCCATTTGCATGATGGTAATGCCCGTTTGTGTATCGCCTGCCTCAATCGCGCGATGAATAGGGGCCGCACCACGCCAGCGTGGCAACAGCGAGGCATGAATATTCAAACAACCCCACTGAGGGGCGGTTAAAATGGGGGGGGGTAAAATGAGTCCGTAAGCAGCAACAACAGCAATATCTGCTTGAAGTGCTGCAAATTCTTGTTGTGCCTCCAGTGTTTTTAAGGTTTTTGGCGTATATACAGGGATATGATGTTCTAATGCCCACATATGCACAGCCGAGGGCTTTTCTTTTTGTCCGCGTCCTGCTGGTTTGGGGGGTTGTGTGTAAACTGCCGCAATCTCTTGGCTTTGATGCAAAGCTGCCACCGCCGCAACGGCAAAAGCAGGTGTTCCCATAAAGACGAGACGCATTACAGTTTGTGCGCAGCGTTTTCTTGCTGCTCTTTCTTAGTTTTAAGAAGTTTGCGCAGAATCATAGTGCGCTTAAGCGCAGAAATATGATCCACAAACAAAATGCCTTCTAGATGATCCATTTCATGTTGTATGCAGGTTGCAAGGAGACCGTCCGCCTCCAGCGTGTGGGGCGAGCCATTTTCATCTAAATATTTTAGTGTGACCCGTGCAGGGCGTACTACATCTGCATAATGCTGGGGCAGGGACAAACAGCCTTCCTCATAACGAGAATCTTCCTCAGAGACAGCGATAATTTCGGGGTTGACCATCTTATAGGGTTGCGGATTTTCCTTATCACGCGACACATCCAACACAATAAGCCGTTGACTCATCCCCACCTGTGGCGCAGCGAGGCCAATACCAGGAGCCGCATACATCGTCTCCAGCATATCGGATAAAATTTGCCGTGTTTCGTCTGTTATGGTTGCAACAGGGGCTGCAACTTTTTTTAAAACAGGATCGGGCGCTGTGTATATTTTGAGAAGCGTCATATGAGAAACATAATCAATAAAGATTGCTTTTTCATCAGCAATCGGTTTGTTTGCAAGAAATATTTCTTGAAAGGGTGTTTTATGAACAAAATAATACTTGTTTGCGTGGCTGTTTTTATCATGCTGAGTGGATGCGAAACGCCTGCCACCCAAAAATCAGGGGGCACAGCAAATGGGACTCTTGCCGATGTTGCACTCAAAAATCGTAACATCCCGAAAGCAATAGAATTATATCAAAAGGCGCTGATAGGCGATCCCTTCAATATAGACATCAAAAATAAACTCGCTGCCTGCTATATTCTACAAAATAACACCGTAGAAGCCATAAAAATTTATAAGGCAGTCTTGAAACAAGACGAAAACAATCTCAATGCGTTGCGCGGGATTGGCCGTGCTTATATGTTAGACGGGGATGCAACTGCCGCCCGCCCTTACCTAGAACGCATTGTGCGCGTTAGCCCAACGGGTAGTAATTTTTCTGCATTAGGCGTGGTATATGATATGCTCGGCGCTTACAAAGCCGCGCAGCAGCACTATAAACTTGCCTTAGAAAAATCCCCGAATGACTTAACGATTCTCAATAATCAGAGCTTTTCATTACTGATGACGGGTGATTACAAAAACGCCATTCTTGTGTTGGAAAAGATTGTATCGCAAGAGAGGGCAACCCCCCAACAAATTGGCAATCTTGCCCTTGCGTATATGCTTAATAATCAAGAAGATAAAGCAACAATACTCCTTACAAAGAAACTTACAGCAGAAGAGAAAGCGAAAAACCTCGCCTACTTCAAGGATATTAAACAGCGTTATACAAAAGGAGAATCATTGCGGACTATTCTGTTTAGCAAAAAATAGTTTTGAGATTTAAATCAATGGCTTGTAATTATTTTTGGGGGAAATTGTTGTGGCTCTCTTGAAAAACTTGCAAAAAATTCTTAATTTAGTATAGTACAAGTACTAAAAATCAAAACACACGCCGAGTGTGTTGTAAAATTATATAGAGGATACAATGGTACAACCTAATTACATGAATCGTGCGCAAGCCGCGACTATTGATCAAGGCTTGCGTAGCTATATGCTGCGTATTTACAATTATGTTGCTGGCGCCCTCGCGCTGTCTGGCGTCATTGCCTACGTCGTTCTCACCAATGAAGCCATGTTTGCGCGCCTTGCACCAAACGTCATGCTTTTTGGTTTTGGGGCGATGGGCATCAGTCTTGTTGCAGGATTTGGGATGAATCGTTTGTCTGTCACCGCCATGCAAGGGCTGTTTTGGGGGTATGCCGCCTGTTTAGGCGTGTTCACCGCGATTGCTATCGCACCGTATGACACGCAAAGCATTGCCCGCGCTTTCTTCCAAACCGCTGCCGTATTTGGCGGCATGAGCCTGTATGGCTACACCACCAAAAAAGATCTTTCTAGCCTCGGTAGTTTGCTTGCGATTGGGATGATTGGTGTGATGCTAGGAAGCATTATCAATATTTTTGTTGGCAGTAGTGTGTTTGGCTTTGCGCTGAGTGCAATCTTCACCATCGCCCTCATTGGCATGATTGCTTATGATACTCAGCGTCTGCGTGATGTCTACTACCAAGTTCCTGCAGGCGAGATGCAAAACAAAATTGCGCTTTATGGTGCACTCAGTTTGTTTGCAAACTTCATTATGTTGTTCCTGCAACTCCTCCGTTTCTTTGGCAATCAGCGTAATTAATCGGATACCGCTCGCATTGAAGGTCTCTCAAAAATTCTTTGCGAGCGGTACGTCCTTTGTGGCGATTACGCTACGTTGTACAGCCTTTCTGTGCAACAGGTAAGGGGCCTGTCTCGGAAATAACGCCTATGCACGATCATCCCTCTTATAAAATTACGCGCCGCAAAAGTCGGCAGATTACGGTCGGCAACGTGTTAGTGGGCGGAGACGCGCCCATTGCGGTGCAATCGATGACCAATACGTTGACAACGGACATTCAAGGCACCATCGCGCAAATTAAAGCCTTGGAAGAGGCAGGGGCAGATATTGTGCGGGTTTCCGTGCCTGATGAAGCATCAAGTGCAGCGTTAAAATATATCATTCCTGCTGTATCCGTGCCGATTGTGGCAGATATTCATTTTCATTATCAACGGGGGATTGAAGCCGCCAAAAATGGCGCGGCGTGTTTGCGCATCAACCCCGGAAATATTGGGTCTGAAGAGCGGGTGCGGGAGGTTATTCGGGCGGCAAAAGATTATGGCTGTTCCATGCGCATTGGCGTGAATGCGGGTAGCCTTGAAAAGCATTTGCTGGAAAAATATAAAGAGCCATGCCCTGAGGCAATGGTGGAAAGTGCGCTGGAACACGCAAAAATTCTGGAAGATAATGATTTTTTCAATTTTAAAATCAGCGTGAAAGCCTCCAATATTTTCTTGGCGGTCGCGGCGTATCGGGAACTCGCGAAACACTGTGACTATCCGCTGCATTTGGGCATTACCGAGGCAGGGGGGCTTACAACAGGCACGGTCAAATCGTCTTTAGGGTTAGGCACGCTGTTGTGGGACGGCATTGGCGACACCATTCGTGTATCACTCTCGGCTGATCCCGTAGAAGAAATTAAGGTAGGCTGGGAAATTCTGAAAAGCCTTGATTTGCGGCGCAGAGGCGTGACAGTGATTTCTTGCCCCTCTTGTGCGCGTCAACAATTTCAGGTGATTAAGACGGTGGAAGAACTGGAAAAACGCGTGGCGCATATCAAAACGCCGATTACTGTTTCGGTGATTGGCTGTGTGGTGAATGGCCCAGGGGAAGCGTTAATGACGGATATTGGGCTGGCAGGCGGCGGCAATCATACCCATCAAATGTATGTAAATGGCTTGCAAGACCACCGCATTAAAGATACAAACATTGTTGACCATCTGGTTGACCTTATTGAAAAGAGGGCAGCACAAATTGAAGCGGCAGTGACCAACGCCGCATAACTATTTTTTGGAGTGACTCTTATGGCTATATTTACTAAAACCCTGCAGGCTTCGGCTCTTGCAATGCTTACCCTTATCGCGGCTTGCGATAAGCCAAAAACCGCCGATACCACAACAGTTTCGAGCGTGACGACAGAGCAAACACCTGTGCCGCAACAACAAGCAGCCAACAGTGTTGCCAATGATGCGGTGACAACCATCACTGCGGCACTAGACACCCAAGGCACCTTTAACCGTGTGGTAGAGCGCGTAACACCGCTGTTTGAGTCGCAAACCTTGAGTGGTGGTTCTGTGAACAAAGAACAATCAACGAAACTTCTAGAGGCGTTTAAAGCCACCTATCCTGCCGTGGCGGAAAACCAAAAAAATCTGTTGCAGCAAACGTTTAGCGCGCAAGAATTGACGCAAATCAGCCAATTCCTGAGCACCGATACAGGCAAAAAATTCATCCAAAACAGCGCGAAAATTCAAGCGCAAACGGAAGAATTTGCGCTGCAACAATCTAATGCGGTGATTAATGCCAATACGGCAACAACGCAGCCAACTGAGCAAACAACTTTTGGGGCGATTAAAAGCACTGTGGGTGACACAGCGACAGAAGCCGCGAAAAAAGCTGGTGAGGCCGCAGATTCCCTAAAAGATGCGGCGAAAGATTTACAACTGCAGTTGCAGGGGAATGGGGATAAGGCGGCTGAGCAGAAGAAGTAGGGGGGAAGGCAGGGCAATCGCATTAGGAATTTTATTCCTTTAAAAACAATAAGTTACGCGATAGGCTTTAATGTTGAAATTCTGAAAAACCATTATTTTTCAATGAGTTATTTTTTCTAATGCAATCGCCCTGGGGGGGAAGGGGAGAAGAGAGGTTTTTAGGCCTCTCTTCTTTTTAGGTTAAATCTGTTTAGATTTCTGAACTCAAATCGTTGACATAAGAAATAATCGCTTTCGCAATATTGTGATGGATATTACGTTTGTCGATTTCACTTAATAATTCTTCAAAAACTAACTCGTCACAAAAGACAGGCCATTCATTATTCCGATAGTAGCCAAAATATTGTTTGAATACTAGCAGAGATAAAAACTTTAATGTATCTGCTTGGATCAGCAGTTGCGATGGAGTTACTGAAGATGCTGGTTTTTGGTAAATATAACGCTGTCCTGCTTCGGTGAGTTGATCAAAACTGACTTTGCGTGTGTTATTCAACATTCGATTTCTCTACTATACAAAATGGATGCATTCACACTAATATATATATATATTAGTCAACAATTTTATTTATATACACATGACAGATACAAAATTGCTTCAGCCCGTGCGCGGCACACACGATCTTCTGCCCGACGCAGCGCGGGTGCAGCGGCATGTTGTGCAGACATTGCAAACAGTGGCGGAAAATTATGGCTATCAAGAAATTGCCACGCCGCTGTTTGAATTTACAGAGGTGTTTGCGCGCACCTTGGGCGAGACATCCGATGTTGTGTCGAAAGAAATGTATTCGTTTAGCGACAGGGGTGGTGAGTCGCTCACCTTGCGTCCTGAAGGGACGGCGGGGGTTGCGCGGTCGGTCATCAGCAATAAACTCTATGATTTTTTGCCGCTCAAATATTGGTATACGGGCGCGATGTTCCGCTATGAACGCCCGCAAAAGGGCAGACAGCGGCAGTTTCATCAAGTGGGCGTGGAATTTTTAGGGGTGAGCACCCCGCTTGCCGATGCAGAAACCCTTGCGTTGGGGTGGCATTTTTTGAGAGAATTGCAGTTGCAGGGCAATTTGCGCTTGGAAATCAACTCACTCGGGGATGAGGCGAGCCGCACGGCGTATCGCACGGCACTCGTTGCCTATTTAGAACGCTATAAAACCAGTTTGTCGGCCGATAGCCAAGAGCGCTTGGTGCGTAATCCGTTGCGGATTTTAGATTCAAAGGATGCAGGCGATCAAGAGATTATAACGGGTGCGCCGTCTTTAAAAGACAGCATGAGCGATGAGGCAACCGCCTATTTTGCAGCAGTGCAGGACTATTTAGCGTTGTTGGAGATTCCCGTTGTGGTGAATCCGCGGTTGGTGCGGGGATTAGATTATTATTCGCACACCGCGTTTGAAATTATTTCCGATGGGTTGGGCGCACAGGCAACCGTGCTGGCTGGCGGGCGCTATGACGGACTCATTGAAATGATGGGCGGGAAACCCACGGCAGGCATTGGCTGGGCAGCGGGGATTGAGCGCCTTGCGTTGCTCTTGCCGCCGCTACATCCTCTGCCGCGTCCTGTTGCAGTCATTGCCATGGCGGACGCGCAAGAGAGTTATGCGTTCACAGTGGTGCAGAATTTACGCGGGCAAGGCATCATGGCAGAGCTGATCACCAGCGGTAACGTGGCGAAAAAATTCAAAAAATCCAATAAAATTAATGCCCTCTATGCAGTGCTCGTGGGGGAAGAAGAGCTGGCAACGCGTAGCCTGACGGTGAAAAATTTGGATAGCGGCGTGCAGCAAAAAATCGCCATAGAGGAAATAAAAAAAGGTTTATCCCTTTAAGCGTTTGTTAATACATTTGCGGCAGACTAGATTCTGTTGATATTTGTCGTCTTTTGGTTTGCAAATGACGTATTTCTGCGCTTCCGCTCCGCATGTACGAAGAAGTACACTTGCGTTGCGGTTCTCGAAATTTCGTCATTTTCACCTCAAAATACTTAAAATCTCAACAGAACCTAAAAAAATAGGTCTGCCCCCCCGCTATGCACCAAGCTCTTCACCATATTAATCACCATGCTTACCAGATTGCCCGTCTTTCTGGACAGCCCAACAGAGGCTATCGGAAATTTATGCAACACGAAAATGATGTTGTTCAAGTGAACCTTGAAGCGCTGGATAACATGGATACGCTCCATCAAGATATGCTAGACAATGCGATTATGTATTTGCAGAAACAGCCTCAAACAGTCTCCCCAAAAGGCTTGGAGAAAACAGCTAATCCCGCAAATGATGATCTCACACAGATGATTCCGCCTGTTTTGAAGAGGGGAACGGGACGGGACATCTTGTTCGAATAGGTTGCTATTTAACACATCTGCGCTATAACTCCTCTTTAAGTATGAGGGGACAAACGCCATGTCGTGGCAACGAAAATTAGAAAAAGTGCTGGAACGTTATGAAGAACTCAAACGCCTGTTATCAGACGGGGAGATTTCTGCGGCGTCGCCCGAGTTTGTCAAACTCTCCAAAGAATATGCCGATTTAACAGAAATCGCTGAAAAAATTGAAGAAAACCAAAAAGCGGTGCAGGCTTTGGCGGAGGCGGAAGCCATGCTGGCGGATCCCGCGCTGGATGCAGAGATGCATGCCATGGCGGAGGAAGAAATTTACGCGCTAAAAGAACAAATTCCGCTGCAAGATCATGCCATTCGGGTGATGCTCCTCCCCAAAGATGAAGCAGACGATAGAAACGCGATTATCGAATTTCGCGCAGGGGCAGGCGGTGATGAAGCCGCGTTATTCGCCGCAAATTTATTCCGCATGTATCAACGCTACGCCGAACGGCAGGGCTGGAAGTTTGAAATTCTGAACTATGGCGATACAGGCATCGGCGGGCTAAAAGACGCGAGCGCACAAATTAACGGCAAAAGTGTATTTGCCAAACTTAAATTTGAATCAGGCGTACACCGTGTGCAGCGCGTGCCTGATACAGAAGCAAACGGGCGTATTCATACCTCCACAGCAACAGTTGCCGTGTTGCCAGAGGCAGAAGAAGTGGATATTGAAATCTTGGAAAAAGATTTACGCATTGATGTGTTTCGCTCAGGAGGCCCCGGCGGGCAATCAGTCAACACCACCGATAGTGCGGTGCGGATTACCCACATTCCCACAGGGCTTGTGGTACAACAACAAGATGAAAAATCGCAACATAAGAACAAAGCTAAAGCGTTACGGGTATTACGCGCACGTTTATATGATCAAAAATTGGCGGCGATTGATGCCGCACGCTCCGCAGACAGACGTGGGCAAGTGGGCACGGGCGATCGCTCGGAACGCATCCGCACCTATAACTATCCGCAAGGACGCGTCACGGACCACCGTATTAATCTTACACTCTATAAACTAGATCGGGTGTTAGAAGGAGAAGTAGACGAATTAATTGAGGCACTGATTGCCGAGGATCAGGCGGCTAAGTTGTCTAATGTCGATGAGTAGTCTTGCCATTTTTGGTTTCAGGTTTTCGCTTTTCGGTTTTGAAAAGGGCATTCTTAAAACCGAAAACCCAAAACCGAAAACCTATGGTGGATGATGCATAACGTACAAGACATTGTCAGTCGCGTAGCGAAACGCCTGTGGCAGGTGGGTATCGAAAATGAAGACTATGAAGCCCGGGTGCTGGTTGCCTACGCGCTAGGGTTGCCGCCTGTAACCTTATATGTAGACGCCCCCGACCATCTTTCTTTTCGCCAAGGCATCGATATTGAGCATTATGTCGAGCGGCGTTGCAAACGTGAGCCATTGTCAAAAATTGTCGGCGAAAAAGAGTTTTGGAGCTTGCCGTTTCGGGTGTCGACAGCAACGCTGGATCCGCGCCCTGATAGTGAAACCGTGATCGATGCGGTGCTGGAATATTACCCCAATCATGATGTGCCGTTACGGTTTTTAGATATCGGCACGGGTAGTGGCTGTTTGTTACTGGCAGCGTTACAGGAATATCCAGAGAGCACAGGTGTGGGGGTGGATATTTCATCTGAGGCACTAAAAATAGCGCACCATAACGCTGAGGCGTTGGGCATGACAGCACGGACAACGTTTTTACAAGGCAGTTGGACTGCGCCTGTTGATGGGGTGTTTGATGTGATTTTGAGCAATCCGCCCTATATTGCCACAGCAGAAATCGCCACACTCGCACCAGAGGTGAGAGAATTTGATCCTGTAGTAGCCCTAGATGGGGGCGCAGATGGATTGGACGCCTATCGACAGCTTATCCCGTTACTGGCAACTGTTTTGCAGCCACAAGGCTCTGTGTTTTTAGAGATTGGCTATACACAACAAGCCGCTGTTGAGGCATTCGTGGCCGAAGCGGGTTTACAGGTGATCGTGTGTAAACACGATCTCGCAGGGAATCCACGCTGTGTAGTGGCGAGGAAACCTGTGTTGTCTGTGTAGGCGTTGTTCAAATATTCACACTTCCTTTGTTAAATCACAAACTTTGACCACCAGCCTTTTTTAGGTTTTTCTGGCGAATCCGTAATCAACGCAACATTTTCTGGCTTCTTGTCCGATTTTTCTTCTGCAGAACGTTGCTTTGGCGCAGCGATAATCTCAATAGGGGGGGAGACTACAGGTTTTTCTTGGCGGACAGACGATACGGCGGCAATTTCAGATGTTGCCTCAGGTTGTGTCACAGACTTTGCTTTTGCTCTGCCACGTCCACGACGGGGTTTCTCTGCTTCCACTTCTGCCACTGGCACGTTGCTTTCTACAGTGATAGGCAAATCAAGATGGGGTTGTTCTACTGTGAGGGGATACGCGCCTGCGTCTTCTGTTGAAAATTCCTCTGTTGTTGTGTTGTCAGTAAAGCGGTTCTCGCCATACTCTCCTTCGCGACGACGACCACCCCGTCTGCCACGACGACCACGACCACCCCGTTCACTTCGTTCACGCACATTTTCTCCAGACCCGTCCGCAGCAATATCAAGATGTTCTCTATTTTCGCCTTGTTCTGTATCTGCTTGTGGTTGCGTCCTATCTCGGTCGCGATTAAAGCGATCGCGCCCACGCCGACGCTCATTGCGTCCGCCTGCTTTGTTCTGCCGTTTGGCTTGCTCTTCTTTTTCTGCCAATATCTTGGCACGTTCTGCCCAATAGGCTTCGTGGCTGGGGGTATTATATTCAGCGCGTTGCTCTTCTGTCAGCGTTTCCACTGTCTCTAGACGATATTCTTGCGCCCCAAGACTATGATCTTCAGCAAAGACAACATGAAAATGATAACGTTGTTCAATATCTTGTAGGGCTTCGCGCATTGTATTTAACATGTAAAACGCAATACCTGTGTGGGTATGCACTTTCAGCACCGCCGTACGATTTTGCATGCCTTCCACTTCAATTGCACGAATAATTTGCAATGCTTGACCTGCCGACGAGCGCACACGCCCCGCACCTGCGCAATGAGAACACGTTTCACTATTTAATTCTGTTACAGAAGGACGCAACCGTTGCCGAGACATTTCCAGCAAACCAAAGTTACTAATCCGTCCCACTTGCAGACGCGCTCTGTCGTGTCTTAACGCATCGCGCAACGCCTTTTCCACAACATGATTGTTGCGCCTGTCTTCCATATCGATAAAGTCAACTACCACCAATCCTGCAAGGTCACGCAGGCGCAGTTGTCGCGCAAGTTCATCGGCCGCCTCTAAGTTGGTACGCAACGCTGTTTCTTCAATGTTACGCTCGCGAATTGCACGCCCTGAGTTCACATCAATAGAAACCAACGCTTCTGTTTGGTTAATAACCAAATATCCCCCCGAGGGTAATATGGCAACGGGCTTCAAAATACTGTCAATTTGCTCTTCTACATGATGGCGTTGGAACAACGGCACGATAGGATCTTTATACTGCTGTACCCGTTTTACATGGGTTGGCATCAACATTTTCATGAAATTTTTGGCGGTTTTGTAGCCTGTTTCCCCTTCAACCCAAATATCCCCTGTTTCGCTTTGGTACATGTCACGCAAAGCCCGTTTAATAAGGTTGCCCTCTTCATAAATCAACGCAGGGGCATTCGCTTCTAGCGTATCTTGGCGAATTTGATCCCACAAGCGCGAGAGGTATTCATAATCTCGCTTAATTTCTGTTTTATTACGCTCCGACCCTGCAGTGCGAACAATAATAGAAATACCTTGAGGAATTTCTAAATCTTCCAGAATTTCTTTAATGCGCTTTCTGTCTTTGCCATCGCTGATTTTGCGAGAAATACCCCCCGCACGCAAAGAATTTGGCATCAGCACACAATAGCGGCCTGCAAGAGAGAGATATGTTGTAAGCGCAGCGCCCTTATTGCCCCGCTCTTCTTTTGTCACCTGCACCAACATAATTTGGTGTTTTTTGATAACTTCTTGAATTTTATAATGACGCTTCGGGTTAAAGCGACGGGGTCGAAAATCCCCTTCTTCTTCATTAATGGAAACAGGCGCTGATTTTTCTTCCGCTATTCCTTCAGGGATAACAGGATTTCCCTCCACATCCAACAGAGGTTCTTCAGGTTGATTATCAACAGCCTCCCGTGACTCAGTATTTTCATCATCCTGTGATTCGGCTTGAAAATCAGCTTCTTGCGCAATAAGCGCTTCTCTATCTGCGATAGGAATCCGAAAATAATCAGGATGGATTTCTGAGAACGGCAGAAAACCTTGCTTGTTATTGCCATACTCTACAAAGGCAGCCTGCAGTGACGGCTCTACACGCGTTACTTTCGCAAGGTAAACGTTCCCTTTAATATTTTGCTTGGCGGCTATTTCATAGTCAAGTTCAGTGAGCGTATTGCCTTCGATAATAGCTACGCGGGTTTCTTCAGCATGGGTTGCATCGATCAACATTGTTGTGGTCATGGGGGGAGGACTCCGTTAGGTCACGACACAGGCGGGTAATCAACCCTGCGGTGCGCGATATGTTTTTAGAAAAGATAGAAAACAAAGCACCAATGCGCCGCAGTTCCAGCGCGAAAAACGTGGGACATGCCATCGTTACGCTGGATTTTCTGACAGGGAAAAGGGACAAAGTATAGGTCATTACAATTGTGTTGCTTCTTTATTGTTGATTACTTGTGGTAATCATGAAGTTATGGTAGCGAATTCGTTGCGCACTCACAACAACAAAATTATTCTTGCCGCATCAAACAAGCTAATGCTGTAAAAAAATGAAGAAACCTTTAAGATTTCCTGAAAAAAATTGTGATAACTTTATAATGCGTTTCCTTATAGTATTTTTTAGTATTTTTTTATGCAGCATAAGCCTCATCGCTGCTGCCCAACCGCCTGTCCAACCCGTTGATATTTATGCTGTGCGTGTGGGCGAGCATCCTGATAAAACCCGCATTGTTGTCGAGCTATCCGGCACACCCTCATGTAGAATTTCCACAGCACAAAACCCATTCCGCCTTATTATTGATGTTGATAATGGCACTTGGCGCGGGCAATCCATTGATTTACCGAGAAAATCAGGAATTGTTCGCAGCGTCCAACAACGCGATAATGATGCAGGATCGGGATCGGGATCGGGATATAGGGTCGTTTTACAAACCAAAGAAGACCCGCTCATAAGCAAACAGTTTTATTTACCCAAAAATGACACGCAAAAGGCGCGATATGTTATTGATGTAATTCCAAAATCACAAAAAAAATTGCTTAGTAGCGCTGATAAGGTCGCACCATTATCCCGTACAAAGTCAAAAAAAATGGTGGTGGTCATTGACCCTGGTCATGGTGGAAAAGATCCGGGTGCCATTGGAAAATCAGGCACGTTTGAAAAAGATATCACGTTGCGCGTGGGGCTAGAACTCCGCGAGGCACTGCTCCGTACAGGGCGCTATGAAGTCTACATGACGCGTGCAACAGATGTGTTTATTCCCTTGCGGGAACGCACCCATTTTGCCCATCAAAAAAATGCGGCCCTGTTCATTTCCTTGCATGCTGATTCTGCGCCCAGTCAAATGGCGGATGGTTTGTCTGTCTATACGCTATCAGAAAAGGCGTCTGATAAAGAAGCAGGGCTTTTGGCGGCCAAAGAAAACAAAGCTGACTTAATAAGTGGTGTGAATCTTTACGGCGAAAATAAAGAAGTGAGCAGTATACTTATTGATTTGGTGCAACGTGAAACCATGAACATGTCTGCTCGTTTTGCAACGGCATTGGTGCGCGAACTCTCGCAGCGTGTGGTAGTGCGTGAAAAAACCCATCGCTTTGCAGGGTTTATGGTGTTAAAAGCACCCGATACGCCCGCTGTGTTGTTAGAAATGGGCTATATTTCTAACCCGCGTGAGGAGTATCAACTACGGCAATCACAATATCGTGCACGCATTGTTGCAGGGATTGTTGCTGCCACTAACAGCTTTTTCAACACTAACGCGCTTCGATAAATGGCAAAAATACTCACCTCTTCAGAGCAGGTAGGAAAACAGTCCAAAAGCTTTTTGGGCAAGCTGTTCCGTTTTTTTGCCTATTCAGGACTTGTAGGTGTTTGTTGTGTTCTTATTGTTATCTTGTTTGGTTTTTATAAATATGGACGTGATTTGCCAGATCACAAACAGTTGCGTAATTATACGCCGCCTGTTGTTACCCGCCTTCACGCAGGAGATGGCCGGATTTTAGCAGAATACGCCCAAGAAAAACGTGTTTTTGTACCGATTGACGCCATCCCCCCGCTTGTTATTCACGCATTTTTAGCAGCCGAAGACCAACAATTTTATAAGCATGGCGGTGTGAACTTTCTCAGTATTGCCCGTGCAGGATTTGGCAATCTGATTAAGAAATTAGAAGGCGGTAATCGCCGGCCGCAAGGCGCCTCAACCATCACACAACAGGTTGCAAAAAACTTTTTGTTGACCAACGAAGTATCTCTTGAGCGAAAAATTAAAGAAGCCATTTTGGCGTTCCGCATTGAAAGCGTTTTTACAAAACAGCAAATTTTAGAGCTATACCTTAATGAAATTTATTTAGGTGAAGGATCTTATGGCGTTGCAGCGGCAGCCCTCAACTATTTCAATAAATCGCTTGATGAGTTGCTTCCCGCAGAAGCGGCCTATTTAGCAGCGTTGCCGAAAGCCCCTAACAATTATAATCCTAAACGTGCCTATAAAGAGGCGATGGAACGCCGTAATTGGGTGTTGCGTGAGATGTATGGGCAAAAATTCATCACGTTCGAGCAGATGCAGCAGGCGCAAACAACACCCCTAAGGACTGTACAACGCGATGCAACCGAATATGTCACCGCAGAGTATTTTGCTGAAGAAGTACGCCGTTGGTTAGGACAAAAATATGGTGAAAAAGAGTTGTATAGCGGCGGCTATTCTGTGCGCACGACACTTGTTCCTTTTTTACAGAAAATTGGCGAAACAGTATTTCGGAAGGGGTTATTGGAATATGACCAAAAACGGGGCTGGCGCGGGGCATTAAACACGATTGATCCGAGTGATCCTCATGCTCTTGCCGCACTGGCCGCCACCCCCAATCCTAACAAAAATTTGGGCTGGAATCTTGCTGTTATCATGAAAGCAGAGGCGAACAGTGCGACCTTGCTCACACAAGAGGGGCAAGAAGGCTTTTTTGATGCCAAAAGCGTGACATGGACAAAAAACAAAACCCTTTCAGGCTTTTTAAAGCGCGGGGATGTGATATTTGTTACCCTGCGCCAAGATAAAGACGTGACAAAACCGTTGTATGATCTACAACAAATGCCACTCATCAGCGGGGGGCTTATTGCGCTTGATCCCCATACAGGGCGCGTTCTCGCCATGGTAGGGGGCTTTAACTACGAAGGCAGTGAATTTAATCGCGCAACACAAGCAAAACGCCAACCAGGGTCTACCTTCAAGCCGTTTATTTATCTTGCAGGTCTAGAGAATGGCTATCAACCAAACACCATTATTTTAGACGCCCCCATCAGCATTTACCTAGGGCCGGGGTTAGGCATCTGGCGTCCTTCAAACTATAAAGATGAATTTTATGGTCCCACCACAATGCGCGTGGGATTAGAAAAATCGCGTAATTCCATGACCGTGCGCATTGCCCAAGCCATTGGCATGAAACCCATCCAAGATGTGGTACGCCGCTTTGGCATTATGGAAAACATGCCTGCGCGCTATTCCGCTGTGCTGGGGGCGCTGGAAGTTAATTTATTGCAAATGACAAGCGCGTATGCGGTGTTTGTAAACGGCGGTAAAAAAGTAACTCCCACGCTGATTGATCGCATTCAGGACAGAACAGGCAAAAACATTTACAAACACGATACAAGAGAGTGCCCCCAATGTAATTCGCTTGGGTGGGACAACCAGAAAATTCCGGAGATTCCTGACAATAGACCGCAAATTACTGATGCAGGCAGCGCGTATCAGATGATTTCCATGCTGCAAGGCGTGGTACGGGCAGGCACAGGATCTGTCATTGGCAAATCTTTGCCCGATGCGCCTTTGGCAGGCAAAACAGGGACAACAAATGACAACAAAGACGTCTGGTTTGTGGGCTTTTCGCCAGATTTAGTCGTCGGGCTGTATATGGGCTTTGATAATCCCCGTAGTTTGGGCAAAAAAGTAACGGGGGGGAGCAATGCCGCACCCGTATTCCGTGATTTCATGGAACTTGCGCTGAAAGATAATCCACCATCGCCCTTCCGTGTGCCGCCCGATATTCGCCTCATGCGGGTCAGTCATAAAACAGGTCGTCCTGCTGGTTATGGCGACAAAGATGTGATTTTTGAAGCCTTCAAAAAACAAAAACTCCAAGAACCACAAAAAGAAATAACGGGCGATCAACCTGTTGCGGAAGAAAATTTTGATAAAGAATCGCCTGCAAACGATAGCATCCCCATGGGTAGTGATGAATCCGTTGCGCCGAAGGATGCAGGGGTGCTAAACGGTATATATTAGGAGTAAGAATTAATGCGTGCAGAAATTTTACAAACTGTTGAAAAAATAAATTATTCTCTGAGCTTATTGCGGAGGAGTCTTTGACTGGGAGAAATCTCTCCTCCGTTTGACAGCGCTGAATGAACAAGCCGAAAACCCCAGCTTGTGGGATGATCCTGCCGTTGCACACAAAATACTGCAAGAACGCACGGCACTTGAAAAAGCCATCAACGCCCACAAAGAAGCAGAAACCACACGGCAAGAGGCGATTGACCTCTTAGAAATGGCCGAAGCAGAACAAGACACTGCGATGATTGCGGAGGCAGAAGCAGCACTATTTGCTTTGCAAAAAACATTGGCACGACGCGAGCTTGAAGCCTTGCTCTCAGGCGAAGCCGATAAAAATGATTGCTATTTGGCGGTGAATGCGGGAGCAGGGGGCACAGAGTCCCAAGATTGGGCAGAAATGGTACTCCGCATGTATATGCGCTGGGCGGAGCGCACAGGCTATGGCTTGGAATTTCTTGAGCAAAGCGATGGTGATGGCGCGGGCATTAAATCGGCAACACTGAAAATTAATGGACTGAATGCTTACGGCTGGCTTAAAGCAGAAAGCGGTGTGCATCGCTTGGTGCGCATTTCTCCCTTTGATAGCAACGCAAAACGTCATACCAGTTTTTGCTCTGTGTGGGTTTATCCTGTTGTGGATGATAATATCGATATTACCATCGAAGAAAAAGATTTGCGGGTAGATACCTATCGGGCGTCAGGGGCAGGCGGACAGCATGTCAACAAAACCGATAGCGCCATTCGCATTACCCACATCCCAACAAATACGGTGGTGCAATGCCAAAGTGACAGATCACAACACCGCAACCGTGCAGAAGCCTATAGAATGCTAAAAGCACGGCTCTATGAAATGGAATTGCAACAGCGTGAAGCAAAACTACAAATGTTACAAGATAAGAAAACTGATATCGGTTGGGGACATCAAATTCGATCTTACGTTCTGCATCCCTATCAAATGATAAAAGACTTACGGACAGCAGTCGAAACCAGTAACACCCAAGCCGTGCTCGACGGTGACATTAATATGTTCTTAGAAGCGTCATTAGCGGCAAAAGTGGGCAGTTGAACCCCTCACGTTTACGCTTGACGTTGTTGTAAGGCTGTATTATTTTTATAAAAATATAACTTAAAATAAAATTCATGGTGCGAATTACCAATGAAATGCCCTTTTTGCGCGTTCCTCGAAACACAAGTGAAAGACTCGCGCCCGTCGGATGATGGGACGAGCATTCGGCGCAGGCGGTTTTGCTCGGAATGTGGGGGGCGGTTTACAACGTTTGAGCGCATCGAGTTGCGCGAATTATTTGTGCTAAAAACTAATGGCAAGCGGGAGCCATTTAATCGTGAGAAAATCAAGCGCTCCTTGGCAATTGCGCTGAGAAAGCGGCCGTTTGACAGCGAACGCATTGAAAAAATCACCAATGGTATCGTACGCCAGTTGGAAAGCTTAGGCGATAGCGACATACAATCGCAAAAAATCGGCGAGATTATTATGGAAACGCTCGCCCCCCTTGATAAGGTTGGATTTGTGCGCTTTGCGTCAGTCTATCGTAATTTCCGCGAAGCGCAGGACTTTGAGAATTTCTTGGGAACATTAGATCAAAAATGAGTGCCAAAAAATGATTGAGGATACCGCGTTTATGCAGCATGCGCTGAACCTTGCAAAACGGGGGCTTGGCAACACCTTTCCCAATCCTGCTGTTGGCTGCGTTATTGTTAAAGAGGGTAAAATTATAGGGCGCGGATGGACGCAGCCATCAGGGCGACCGCACGCCGAAACAGAAGCCCTGAAACAGGCGGGAGATAAGGCTTCTGGTGCAACCGCCTATGTGACGTTAGAGCCGTGCGCCCATTATGGAAAAACACCGCCCTGTGCAGAAGCCTTGATAAAAGCGGGCGTTGCACGGGTGGTGGTGGCAGTGCACGATGTAGATGCCCGCGTTGCGGGGCGCGGCATTGCGATGCTCAAACAAGCAGGGATTGTGGTTACAGAAGGGGTGTTAGAAAAAGAGGCTCTTGCGCTAAATGTAGGATTTTTCAAGAAAATAAAAACAGGGATGCCGTTAGTGGCGGTAAAAGTCGCAAGTTCCCTTGATGGCAAAATTGCGCTTAAGAATGGCGCGAGTCAGTGGATAACCAGCCCTGAGGCACGCGCTTTTGGGCATAAACTCCGTGCTGAGTATGACGCGATTTTGGTAGGCACAAATACAGTTTTGGCGGATAATCCGCGCCTAAATTGTCGATTGCAAGGCTTAGAAAAATTCTCGCCCATACGGGTGGTGCTGGATAAAACGTTGAAAATTCCCGAAACCTACAATGTTTTTGATGGCACGCAGCCCACCTATTGTGTGGTAAAGGCGAACACCCATCCGCCTGAATCATTCCTGAAAAAAAACGTTTTGCCGATTGCCTTACACCTTACTGAAAAAAATCAATTACCGTTGCGTGCTATGCTCGAAGAGCTAGCGAAATTAGGTATTACAAGGCTATTAGTCGAAGGGGGTGCGGCGGTTATCAGCAGCCTTCATCAAGATAATTTAATCGACAGGTGGTATTGGTTCACCGCACCAAAAATCCTTGGAAACGAGGGAAAATCAAGCATTGCAGACTTAGGTTTAACAGAAATGCCTGACACACTCGGAAATATTACGGAATCAAAACGATTTGGCGATACGCTTTTACAGATTATTGATACGCACAAGGCTTCCACCCGTTAAGGGAGTAGGAACGCCCGTTGTGCTGGGCAGACTTAACGGCAAGCCCTGTACACTGCGGGCGGCAAGGTAGGCAAAGGCTTCCGCTTCCACAAAATCACTCTGTAACCCCACGTTTTCGCCCGTCACCACAGGGGCAGCAACCGCCTGTTGCAGCGTTTCGAGTAAAAAATCATTATGCCTGCCGCCGCCGACAACAACCCATTGCACAGGTTCTTTGGGGAAAAATTGTTTCGATAGGGCAATAGATTGCGCGGTAAAGTGCGTGAGTGTCGCCGCGCCATCTTCAAGAGAGAGATTTTTCACACCCTCAAGGCTAAAAGCGTTTCTATCTAACGATTTTGGGGGCTTGCTCATAAAAAAAGGATGCTGTAGTAGAGAGCGGGGGATTTCCGTATTAACCTGCCCACGTCTTGCCGTTTCGCCTTTATTATCAAAAGCCTGTCCTGTTTTTTGCTGCATCCAATCATTCAGCAACGCATTGCCCGTGCCTGTGTCAAATGCCAGCAACACATCATCATCGCTATACGTCACATTCGCAACGCCACCAATATTCACAAAAACCACGGGTTTCTGCCAGTTTCTTGCGAGTGCCTGATGATACAGCGGTACAAGTGGCGCGCCTTGCCCGCCCGCTAACACATCATTGCTGCGGAAATCATAGACAACATCAATCCCTGTGAGACGTGCTAACAACCCCGCATCGCCTATTTGCACCGTGCGGCGTTCGAAAGGCGCGTGCTCAATCGTGTGCCCATGAAAGCCAATATAATCAATATCTTGCGCCGTATAGCCTGTTTTTTCTAGCAGGCTTGTCACCGCGTCTGCATGGCGTTTGGTCAGTTCTTTTACTAACACCGCATCAGCGATATGTGTGTGTGCCGCTTGCAAGAGCTTTGCCGAAAAATCAGCAGGGTAGGGGATTGTAACACCCCCTAAACGTTCCACAAAATCAACGCCATCGGTGCGCAGCAAGGCAGCATCAATACCATCTGCGGAGGTGCCGCTCATCAGACCGATGATAAAAAAAGATTGTTGCATCCTTTATCTCACTATAAGCTATTCCAATGGAAAATTTTATACCGCCAACACTAGCAGACGTCACTTGTATCATTGTAACGTATAACAGCGCTGCCGTTATTGCACAATGTCTCCGTGCTATTCCAAAAGAATGCCCTATTGTTGTTATCGACAACGCGAGTAAAGACACCACTGTTGCGTTAATACGTGCAGAATTTCCCGCTGTGCAGTGCATCGCGAGCCCTGAAAACCTTGGATACGGCAGGGCTGCAAACGAAGGTTTTAGGCACACAAAAACACGCTATGCGTTTTTATTGAATCCCGATGTGTTTTTGGAAGCGCAAACCATCCCTACACTGCTTGCAGAAGCGGCAGGGAACCCCCAAACGCCTATTTTTGCACCACTTTCTGTGGATAGCAACGGTCAACCCATGCTGGCAGCAAAACCAGCCCTCTTTGAGCGTGGTCACAGGTTGTTTAAACCTCTGTTATTTAAGAGTAAACATAAGTTATATCCAAATAAACAGCCTGAAGTCACCACTCCCGTAGGCTGGGTGTGTGGCTGCGCCATGTTTTTTAACATGGCAGCAATTGAGAAAATTGGCTGGTTTGATGAGAAAATTTTCCTGTTTTATGAGGAAACTGATATTTGTTTGCGGGCGGTTATTGCAGGCTCGCCGCCGCTGTTCGTTCCTGCAGCACAGGTAACGCACATTGGCGGCGGTTCAAGTGGTTCGGGGTATAATCCTGAGCAAGATTGGCGCAAGCATTGGTATTTTGAGTGGGCACGGTTTTATATGGCGCAAAAATATAGCCAGCAGATTGCAACCGTCTTGCCATGGTATTATCTCAACTATTACCGTGTAAAAGCAGGGCTTTATCGGTTGTTAGGCAATAAAAAACAGGCCGTATTGTATCATGGACGATTCGCAGGCGCACTAGCTGCGCTGCGTGCACAACCAGCCATAGTAGGTATTACAACACCTTTTCCTCCTTTTTTACAAAAAATCTAGAATGAAATTTTATGGAAAAAAACGTATCTCAAGCATATTACTCGCATACCCGTAAAGAAGTTGCGCCACTTATGCCGCAAAAAGCCTCGCGTGTGCTGGAGATTGGCTGTGGTACGGGCGCAACAATTAGCTATTTGAAGCAACAAAATTTATGCAGTTGGGCGGCAGGTATTGAGATCTCCCCCCTAGCGGCTGAAATAGCAAAACAGACGGTGGATGTTGTTTGGCAAGATAACATTGAAACATTTGCCTTGCCGCTCGAGCCACAGAGTATTGATGTGATTCTTTGCATGGATGTGCTGGAGCATTTGGTTGACCCGTGGGGGGCATTGCGAAAGCTAACGCCGCTGTTAGCGGAAGGGGGCGTGATTATTGCCAGTATCCCCAATATTCAGCACTACACGGTGGTGCGAGGGCTGATAAAAGGCTGTTTTGAATACGAAGAGGTAGGGATTCTTGACAAAACACATTTGCGATTTTTTACACGCAGATCGGCTATCGCGCTGATGACTTCGTCAGGATTAGTGTTGGATGGTGTACACACAAAGAAAAGGCATTGGTGGAAGATAGGGCGATATTTTCCTGATTTCGTCGCGATTCAGTTCTTGATACGGGTTAAAAAATCACAAGATCAAGAATCTTATTGATTGCTGTAATGTTCTACAGTACAATACATTATGATCAAGAGTTTTGCGGATAGCATGACAGAAGCGTTGTTTGAGCAGGGACGACATCGCCGTTTTCCTGATGATGTGGCGCAACGTGCTTTTATCAAACTACGCCGCTTACATGCAGCAAATTCACTAAGTTCTTTGCGTATCCCCCCGAGTAATAATCTCGAAAAGCTATCAGGCGATAGGAAAGACTATTGGAGTATTCGCATTAATAAACAATGGCGTATCTGTTTTATATGGCAAGACGGACAGGCGATTGATGTATCCGTTGTAGACTATCATTAGGAGAACACTATGTCAAAAAAACCTTTGCATCCCGCAGTGATTGTGGCTGATTTTATGGAAGAATACGGCTTATCACAAGCAGATTTGGCACGGGGTCTTGGTGTCCCGCGTTCTGCCGTAAGTGAGTTATTGCAGCAAAAGCGGGGGCTTTCCGTGGAAATGGCTGTACGATTAGGTACATTTTTCGGAGATGGGGCCGCTATTTGGTGGAATTTGCAGCGCGAATTTGACTTCGACAGCGCAGAGTCCAGCGGTGTTGTGAAGAAGTTGCAGCTTCAGGTAAAACCGCTGCTACAATCGCCACAGTTATAGTCATTCCACTTTAAAATCACCCCTGCCTGCAAACTTCCCTTAGCGTCTTTCATGTACAAAGAGGTACACTTCGCGCCGCTGCGGTGGTTTTCGGCTATGGGTAATTATAAATTGAAACGACTATGTTGCCTCTATAAAAAACGCCGTAGGATGCGCGCAAGACCACCTCTAAAAATTTTCGGCTACCATGGTAGCTAAAAATTCTCAAAGGCCATCTGGTGGCGATTTAAACGCGAAATAGGCGTATTTTAAAATAGGGGCAGGGTATTTTTTCAGCCTGCCAAAAAATCCCTAGCCTTTTGTTGCCCGTTTCCGTTGGTTGGGATCAAGGTGACGCTTACGCAGGCGAATGCAAGCAGGGGTCACTTCCACAAGTTCGTCTTCTTCGATATACGCAATCGCTTGCTCAAGGGTGAGGATTTTCGGGGGCGTGAGGCGAATCGCCTCATCTTTGCCCGAGGCGCGAATGTTGGTCAGCTGCTTTGCTTTCAGCGGGTTTACTTCAAGATCGTTATCACGGCTGTGTTCGCCAATAATCATCCCTTGATACACTTTGGCGAGTGGCGGAATGAACAAAATACCGCGCTCTTCAATGTTAAACAGAGAGTAAGCTTGCGCTTCCCCTGCATCCGTTGAAATCAGCACACCGTTGCGCCGTCCTGCCAAGTTCCCTTTATAGGGCATATAGCTATGGAACAAGCGGTTCATAAGACCTGTACCGCGCGTAATGGTAAGGAATTCGCTATGCAGACCAATGAGCCCCCGTGACGGCATAATGAACGCAAGGCGGCTTTTGCCTGCGCCACTGCTGCGCATGTCTTGTAGCTCTGCTTTGCGGAGGGACAAAAATTCCATCACCGCGCCACTGTAGACTTCATCAACATCCACAATAACTTCTTCAAATGGCTCAAGTTTTTGACCGTTTTCATCGGTTTGGAACAGCACACGGGGGCGACTGATGGATAATTCAAAGCCCTCACGACGCATGGTCTCGATAAGAACGCCGAGCTGTAATTCACCGCGTCCTGCAACTTCCAGTGCGTCCTTGTCTTCTGTTTCGCGCACTTCAATCGCCACGTTTGCTTCGGCTTCTGCGAGCAAGCGGGCTGCAATTTGTCGTGATGTAACTTTGTCGCCTTCTGTTCCTGCAAGCGGTGAATTGTTCACCGAGAACGTCATGGCGAGAGTAGGGGGGTCAATGGGAATGGCTTTGAGTGCGGTTTCCACTTCAGGCGCACAAATGGTATAGGCAACGGTTGCTTTGCTTAAGCCTGCTACCGCCACAATATCCCCTGCATAGGCTTCTTCTGCAGGAATGCGTTGCAACCCGTGGAAGGTCAGGACTTTGCTGATACGCCCTTGCTCAATAAAATTACTGTTCAAATCCAATACCTTAACAGGCATGTTTTGCTTGATCGTACCAGAGATAATTTTGCCCGTAAGAACACGACCTAAATACGGATCAATCTCTAGAAGCGTTGCAAGCATTGCCGCAGGTTGGGTTTTATCGCCTTTTGGTTCAGGAACATGGTTGACAATCAGCTCAAACAGCGGGGTAAGATCTTTTTTCTCGTCATTGAGGTCTTTCAGTGCCCACCCTTCACGACCTGAGGCATACAACGTCGGGAAATCAAGCTGTTCGTCAGACGCTTCCATCGCAATGAACAAATCAAACACTTCTTCGTGTACTTCTTCAATCCGCGCATCGGGGCGATCAATTTTATTCACCACCACAATTGGCTTTAAGCCTAACTGTAATGCTTTCCCTACAACGAATTTTGTTTGCGGGAGGGGTCCTTCTGCCGCATCCACCAGCAGCACCACGCCGTCTACCATACTGAGGATACGCTCAACCTCACCGCCGAAATCGGCGTGACCGGGGGTGTCAATAATATTAATGCGGGTATCGTTCCATAATACGGAGGTACACTTCGCAAGAATGGTAATGCCGCGCTCTTTTTCCAAA